>CALBTA010000397.1 GCA_937967755.1 uncultured Planctomycetaceae bacterium
GTCAATCCGCGGGCGTCCTCGATCAGGCCAATCAGCATGAGGATCACGCCGGCGGCCAGTAGCGTCCACAGCTTGGCAGACTGCGACGCCAACCCGGCGGCATGAACGGTGACCATCTCAGGAACATCCCAACCAAACAACCCCTCGCCAGCGTTGATCCGCATCAGTAACAATTGCCCGATTGCAAACGGCGCGAGCACCGCCAACGTGATCGCCAACCCGCCGCCCAAGGGCGTTGCTTGATGGTGGGCTTTGTGACAGTTGTCTTTAGAACCTATCCGAAAACCCTCAGGCGCATCGGCAATACGCTCTACGTTCGGGTTTTCGGAATAGTTCTCAGTCGCGTCGCCAGCCACCGCGGCGCTAGGATGATCCAACAAGCCCCAACGCGGCGCGAAGCGGCGCACCAGAAAACCGACTGCCCAGGCGACAAGCAGGCTCGGCAGTGTAGTGCCGGCGAGCAGCAGTAGGTACTCGTTCGGGGTCAAGCGGGAAGAGGGTTGTGTAGCCGAACTCGTGTGAGTTCGGGGAGACTGAAAGGAGATTGAAGATTCCAGAAGTCTCACGACTTCTGCTACATGTCGAACGAGACTCTTGCTTACGGTTCCGCTAGATAGCCCAACGACGTTAAGAATTGATCCGTCGCGGCCAACGTTTGCATGTAGGCATCGCCGCGGTTGAAGAAGCCGTGCTTGGCGCCGGGAAATTCAACTAGTTCGCAGCGGCGGCCAAGTTCTTGCATTCTCTCGTTAAACAAACGCGCACCCAGCGGGGGCGTGGTGGTGTCGGCGTCGCCTTGGAATAGAACCGTGGGCGGAGTCGACTTCGTAACATGCTCCACCGGCGAGATTTCCTTGTACCGCTCCTTGAGCCGTTCATGCCCGTATCCCTTTTTGCTGGTATCAATCACCGGGTTGAACAGCACTAGGGCATTCGGCACCGAACTGACCTCAGCGTCTTCACCCTGTTCGTCGAATCCTTCGATCACACCGGTGCAGGCCGCCACATGCCCACCGGCCGAGCCGCCGCCCGCCGCGATGCGATCAGGGTCGACGCCCAATTCCGCCGCGTGCTGGCGAATGTAACGGACGGCCGATTTACCGTCGGCGACGCATTCAAACGGCGTCGTGCCATGCTGCTTGCGGACGCGGTACTCGGCGCAATACGCCACCATCCCGCGCTCGGCGAGGTGCTCGCTCTGCGGGTAAAACTGCTTCGGCGAGCCCCCCACCCAACCGCCGCCGAAGAAGAACACAATCGCCGGCCGCTTGTCGCTGGCCTGATGCCCGTCGGGTTCGAAGGCATGCAAGTGCAACGTCACGTCGCCGATCTTCTTGTACTGAATCTTCCGTGTCGGCTGCGGATCAGCGGCGTCGGAAGGGACGGCAGAGAGAGAAAGTACCGCCGCGGCGATGCCGAGCTTCGTGCCGAACAGAAGTTTGCGCATACTTGGACCTGTCTGGTGTACAAAAATGGATTGTTGTAGACCCGTGTGCCACTGCTTGAAGTCGATTCCGCGCTCCATATTTAGACCACACATCCACGACTTCAAGCAGTGCGATCCGCCCCTATGGTTCAGCACTGCTTGAAAGCGTTGTGACTGGAATGCGTTGGTGAGTTGTTTCGCTTTCAAGCAGTGGCACGCGAAAACCAACTGCTTCTCATTCTACTGGCCGCACCAACGGCCCGCCAGCACATTCGGCACAGGCGGCGCAATTGCCGGTCGCGAAGCATCACAATCTGCACAGACCGCCGCCGGTTGTCGGTCTTGTGGTGAAAGCGACGACAGCAACCCAAGCGGACAATCTGTTCGGCCGGCTCTCACACGAGCGGACATCTTCTACAACGCAAAGGAGTGTTGGAAATGTGGCGGGCGTTCACGCTAGCAATTCGTGCAAGACATTCTGGCGGATGAAGAGAGAGGAAGGTAGTCGTACAGGGCAAGCGGGGCGACAGGTGT
>CALBTA010000398.1 GCA_937967755.1 uncultured Planctomycetaceae bacterium
CATGCGAAGAGGTCATGGGGGCGAGGGCGGCCGGCACGGAGGGGATCAGTCAAGGCGTGCTGGGGATGATCTGCGGCGGGGTCATCATCTATGGCTGCCTGCAAATGATGAAACTCGAATCATACGGGCTGGGAATGGCCGCGTGCATCTTGGCCATGGTTCCTTGTCTGTCGCCGTGCTGCATCCTCGGAATCCCCCTAGGAATCTGGGGATTGGTCGTGCTGAACGATCCGGTCGTGAAAGCGTCGTTCCGTTAGTAGCCTCGACGTTCAATACGAATTTTCGTATCGGCCCCGTGTCTCGCCACTGGGCCGATTTCGCTTCTCTTGCAGACAATCCGTTCCGCGAGCGGCGTCGCGTTACAACGTCTTCAAATATTCCAAAACCGCGCGCTTTTGTTCCGCATTCAGATCGTCTGGAAACGTGTGGCCTTCGGCGCTTTTGCCCGGGCCGCGGGTGTCGAAGTACCAGCGGGCGGCGCGGGCGGAATTGACTTCCTTGGGCAATTTGTCGAACGTTTCGATCGCTAGCCCGATTCGTTCGTGGTCGTAGCCGTTGTCGGTGCGCCTCCAAATTTTGGGCCGCTGATCCGAATGCAGCACATGCCACAGCGTTGGCACGCTGCCGTTGTGAAAGTACGGAGCGCTGGCCCAAATGCCATCGAGCGGCGGGGCGACGTAACCGCCGGGGTCTGCGATGATCTCTTGCTCGCCAAAATGAGCGAACCAGGTTTTTCCGTATCGCCGGCGGGCCGCGGGCGACAGGGCATCCAGCCGCACGCGATCCGTTCCGGCTTCCTCAATCGGAACCAGGCGGTTGGGGTATGTTTCCTTCGCCGGATCGGCGTCGTACGTGCCGTGGCAATCGGCACAGTGCTTCCGAAAGACGCGCTCGCCGCTTGCGGCCAGGTCGTTGTCAATTTCGCCAGGGTAAGGGGGCGGCTCGATCGATTCGAGGTAAGCGTAGATGTCCTCAAAATCCGGCTCCCATTCTTTGAACTGCTCGGGGCCGTTCTCACGAACCAGCATGAACTGCATCAAACTGCGGGCATCCTTGTTGGCAAAGCCGTCGATGTAGAGTTTCTGCTTCTTCTTGAAGTGCCACCAGGGCGGCGCGTCCATATCGTGGTGCGTCATTGGCGGCGGGCGAGTGAGCTTCTTGACCGTCAAATCGGGTTCCCGCTGCGCGACCAAGGCGACGCCGAACATCACCGCGTTCGTCGTTCCGCGCGTACGCCCCAGCGGCATCGCCATCGAGCCGAGATCCATGTGCGTCAGCTTCTTGCCGGTCAGCAGCTTCGCCACGCGGACATCTTCGGTGAGCGTGTGCAGCAGATAAAGCGAATTGGGCAAGCCCGGAACGACACGGCCCTCGACCTTCCCGCCGTGGCAAGCGAAGCAGTTCATCCGCCAAGCCCCGTCCTTGCCAACGACATATTGCAGCGGAAGTTTTTCGTCCTCCGGGCGAGGCGTTAGCCCGTAATAATCGAACGTCATTTGACGCCGCTGCTCGACGGTCGCATCGGCCGCTTCCTTGCGAAGTTCTTCCGGCCAATTTTGCCAGAGCAGATCAAACGTCTCTTGATCAAAATCGGCCGGGAGGTACGCCTTGTTGGTCAGGAACTGATAACCACGCTGCTCGGAAGTCGAATCTAATTTGTCGGCGACTGTTTCCTGAGCGACACAGGGCAGAGCGCACCAAGCAATCAGTATCTGCAGCAGGAAAGCAGCAAAGGAGCGCAGGGTTGCGAGGGGCATGGCGAGAGATCGTTTATCTGGTTGACGAAGGCGTAGAGCGGATTGCCTATCCGCTCGACATGTTCAACAAGCCGCTAGGCATACCGGGTAGGTAGTACGGATTGGCAATCCGTGCTACTTGCCTGCTGGGATCGGACGGTGGCTAGAAGCCCCCGCTACGGGTGAACCGTCGTCTTCCAGACGATTATAACGCATTGGGGAATAAACCGGCCGCCTTGTGGCGAACAGGCGTACCAGGGCACCATTGAAGTTAGTTTGACACGGTGTTTCAGGCTATCTACAATCGACGTAAGGTCTTTTCTGGCCAGCACTTTCAATCAACTGTAGGAACTCGCCGCCGGGCGACAACCCGTGTGGCAGTCACCGCCAGTTAAGGAACAGACACAAATCGGCAGCCGGCTTCGGCCATCGCTTAGGAGATTCGTTTCATGGCAATGCGTGAAAACACTGGCCTTCAAATCGCGCTCATTCTGTTCGTGATGATCACCGTCGTCTTGGCGGTCACCACTTACTTGTACTTCCGCGCTTCAGAGGAAGCGATAGCAAAAAATGACGAGACGCAGGACAAACTCGATGTCGCCAACGCTGGTTTAGCCGAGAAGATCGAAGAGATTGACAAGTTGCGATCCACTTTGGGCTACGAATCGTCCACGCCGATTTCAGACGTAATGACTAACTTCGATGCCGACATGGCGAAGTACGGCAAAGGCTTCAACCAGAAGCGTGATTACCGCGCACTGCCGGGTTACTTGGCGCTGCAGTTGGTGGATAAGAACACCGTGATTGAAGAGAAGGACCGCAGCATCGCCCAATTGCAAACCGAGTTGAACCAGGCCCGGGCTCAAGAGGCCAAAGTTACGGCTGAGTACCTGGCATCTTCAAAAGCCGCCGCCGACGACTTGGCTTCGCAGCGAACCCAGTACACGACCACCCGCCAGCAAACCGTTGCCAAGATGGACGGAATTCAAATACACACCAACGAAGCCTGAGGCGAATCTTGCACAACCAGACATGACATAGACAAATAAACTGACCAGCAAAACAAACCAAGAGACCGACGCGCTGATCAACCTCGTTGGCAAACTCGATCAGATTAGTAAGAACCTGCGGGCCAAGATCGAGTCGATTCAAAACCCAACCGCCAGCGGCGTGGGCGAAAAGCCGGATGGAAGAATCACTTGGGTCAGCCAACGCGGCGGCAATGTCTACATTAACCTCGGCAGCGCCGATGGGCTTCGTCGCAGCACAATCTTCACCGTCTACGATGCTGGTGTGATCAACCTCGCCCAAACCGACCCGAAGGCCAGCATTGAAGTGACCACGATTCGCGGTCCGCATTTGGCGGAAGCCAGAATTGTTGAGGACGTGCTTTCCAATCCGATTCTCTCACAAGACAACATCTACTCGCCCGTTTGGGATCCCGGCCAGAAGACGCACTTCGCGTTGGTTGGTTTCATGGACATCGACAAGGATGGCAAAAGTGACCGCAACTTGATCCGCACATTGATCGCGCGGAACGGCGGCGTGATCGATGCTGAAGTGCTCGACGATGGTAGTCGCGACGGCAAGATTACCATCAACACCCGCTACTTGGTTCAAGGCGAACAGGCCAACGAAAAGTCGAAGGCCGAAGCCCTGCGATCTTCCTCGCAGATGATCAAGGAAGCTTCAGACTTGGGTGTAGAGACAATCTCCGTCGAACGCTTGCTTTCCGATATGGGCTGGCGGGGTAATGAACGGACCGTTGGTTCCGGCACCGATCCATCGGGCGGCGAATTCAAAGCCCGGCCGAAGGAAGTCCGCGAGCCGTCGAATCCCACGTTCCAACCTCGCACTCGCCCTGGCGGACAAACCCGACGCGGCAGCGCTTACTAAATCGGCAACTGTTCGTCGCTTTTCGCGGACCGAAATCCGACGATCAAGTCTCCGAACCATCACGCGGTTCAAACAACCGCATCCGCAGTTCGTTAAGCCTGGGTTGCTTGTGCGCGAACGCTGTAGAAACTTGCGGGGCGATGAATCGCTCTGGCTCCAGGAACAGCACTGACTTATGCTGCAACCCTTGGCTTGCCGCCAAGCGCCACAACAGCCACGAGTCCGACCAGCTCAACCGGTGCGCTCGGCACAGTTCCAGAAACAGTCGCCAGCCGCTTCGGTAAGGGCGATTGCTATCGCGCTGCATGAACTTCGCTACCAGGCAAAGCAAAAACACGAACACTGCAATCGCGCCCAGCACTACCAGCAAGCTGGTCAGGTCGGCCGACGATCCACCTTGCTTAAAATGATTTCCCATCTGCTGCCAGGGAGCAGAATCGGCGAGTACGGTCAGCGCACGCAGTTGATGGATCGCTACCATGACCATGCCTCCGGCGCGCTGGCGGAACCGGCCGGCGGCAGGCTGACCGCACTGAGGTTAATTTCGTCTTTACGCCGGGGGCGCGACGCCACCATCTCTTCCAAAGCCCGCTGCGCGGCGCTCTGCACGGCCGCACTGGGATCGAGTGAGGCTTGTCGTAACGCGGCTCGGGTTTTTTCAGTCGGGCACTCGGCCAGCGCCCAGGCCGCTTCCATGCGAACCATGTGGTCGTCGTCGTCCAGCAGTTCGTGAAAGGCCGATTCCATTTCCGCGACCATATCGAGGCAGAGCGCCATTTCAATCGCTCTCAACCGGCGGCTGCGGGCGGCGGCGTTCATCTCGGCCCGCAACATTTCGGCAGTCTTAGGATCAACCTTCGCGACCAGCCGGCCCGTACTGATGCGCACATCGTCCGACATCCCTTCATAGGCCGAAAGGTACCGGCTGAATGTGAACTCGTTCAAACACTCACGGCCAACGCGTCGCAGCACCTCGTGCGGGCTGTCAATAGCGTCGATCAGCGTCGACATCGCCCCCGGCAACCCGCGGCTGCGCAGTTGCTTAAGCGCGCTGGCTTGCACCTGAACGTCGCTGTCTTTCAGCGCTTTGATGATCAATCGATTCGCTTCGACACCTTGGAATTCTGTCAGCGCTTCGACGGCCGCGCGCCGGCCAGGCGGTCTGCCGTGGTGGATCAGCTCTTTAAACACGCTGATCTTTTCCGTGTGCTTCAAGTCACTGAACAAAGCAATCTGCGCGGCGGCGTGTTGCCCTTCGCCATCAAGGGCCGCCAGCCGTTCCACATCTTGCTGCAGCCACCGGATTTTCTTGACCCGCTTTAAGTTCACCCGCGCGGAACTCGAAGGTTCGTACCCGATCTTCTTCAAGAGGAAGCCGATGAACTCATCGTCGTCGCGCTGGGCCAAGATGTTCACGGCTGCCAAGGGCGCGCGCGCATCATCGAGGAAACTAAGCACCAGTTCGACGATCGCCGTCCGGGAAGAGTGCGTTAGCAGTTCGACAATCGTGCTGTGCGTACGATCCAACGGGTCGCGCAAGATGCTCTTCAACGCGCTGTTGTCACGCCCACAGAGAATTAAAAACGCCATCAAGATCTCAGTGCGGCCGTGTTGGGGATATCGCCGGGCCGAAAGTTCCAATGACGAGACCACGTTGGCTCGGAACAAATGCGGATCGCGGCGTTTTCGCCACTCTTGCGGCTGGGAAAGTTCGTCGTATAGCAGTTGCGAGAGATCGACCAGCGTTTGAGCAGCCATTTCGGCCTGCTCTGCCCCGTCGGACTCGGCCACGTTAATCAGCGCGGGGATCAAGTCGTATTCGCTGGCGAACCGAGCCGCGTCGCAGGCGTTGGCGCACATCTGCAAATCGTCGCTCAGCACTGCGTCGCGAGCTGCACCCGAGAGCCGCCCAGGGTACTCGGCGATGACGTCCTTCGCCGGCTTGCTAAACGAGTGCCAGCGGGCGACGACCGCCTTCAATCCCGCGGGACTGCGGCGGTGCAGCAGCGCGCGCAGCGTCCCCTCTTGGATCGTCGCATGAGGCGAATCGAGCGCATGCACCAGCACACCCGCGGCCGCTTCGTTGGGCGTTTCGGCAAGAATCTGCAAGGTGATGTCAATCCCGCGTTGCATGTTGAACCTATTGAGGGTTTTTCCTCGAAAAGTTTAGGTCGCCCGCGGCCGACGTTCCGTCGCCGCGTTGCGATTTGTCAACGGCAGGCGGGGGTTTTTCGGCAACAGCCGGACTGACCGGTACCATCGCTACGACCCACGTGCTGAGCCCCAGGAGAGAAACTTGCCCTTGCCCAGGTGAATTGCGTTTCGCGGCGGTCTAGAATGGCAGGTTGTACCAATCCAGCCCGTTTCATCTCAGCAACCCATAGGAAAGGCTGAACATGAGAATTCAAATCGTCGCATTGTTCGTTGCAGTTCTCGCAGTATCGCTCTTTGCTTCCGCCGGCGCGGAAGAAGCCAAGAGCATCTTCGATGGCGAAACGCTTGAAGGTTGGGAAGGAAAGGATTTTTGGACTGTCGAAGACGGCGCGATTACCGGGCGGACAACGAAAGAGAAGCCAACGCAGGGTAACACTTTCTTGATTTGGAAAGATGGTGAGCTTGAGGACTTTGAACTAAATCTGAAGTTCCGCATTGTCGGCGGGAACTCCGGCATTCAAATTCGCAGTAAGGATTTGGGCGACAGCCGGGTGGGCGGCTACCAGGCCGACTTCGATGCGGGCAACGGTTGGACCGGCAGCTTGTACGAAGAGCGCGGCCGCGGCATCCTGGCCAAGCGCGGCAACAAAGTAGAAATTACCGAAGACGGTAAGAAGAACAACGTCGGCGCGACCACGCCTGAGAAGGAAATCATCGAATCCGTTAAGAAGGAAGATTGGAACGACTATACGATCATCGCCAAAGGGAACCAGCTTACCTTCAAAGTGAACGGGCTGACCACCATCGAACTGACCGACAAGCAAGCCAGCAAAGCCGCCGAGAAAGGCATCCTCGCCCTGCAACTTCACGCCGGCCCGCCGATGACCGTGCAGTTTAAGGATATTACGTTGAAGGTGATTGAGTAGGCTCGCGGCACTCTAGTTGAATTGACGCATCACCAAGTCGCAAACATCAACGTCTGCGATGCCAGAATCCGCAACTGTTCCGCTTCGTGATGCCAACAAGACACCACGTTGATCAGCATCCGACGGCGGGGCACCGTGAGAACCTTTGATCAGCGCCGCGTCGAGCGGAATACTCTTGGTCGCCATGTCGATGTGCAATTCAACCGGGTCGTAGCCTGGCTTGCGGTGGATGTCGACCGTGCGGGCGAACTTTGGGGCGTTGGCGTCGTCCAGCCAGTAGTAATACGCTTGCCAACTGTTGTGGGCGGAAACCAGAACCACATCGCCGCTGCGCTCGTGGGCCAGGCCGTATTTGTTGCGATCTTCGCCGGCCAGCACCTCGTCGATTCCTTCCGCGCCAGTGAATAGCTCGACCACTTTGGAAACGTTCGCCGCGTCGCAATCCTTGACGAAGACGTGCGCCATTTGGTGATCGACCAGCGCCCAAGCTGGCGTGTTCTCAAAGTCGATAAGTTCGCCCCCGTCTTCATCAAAACGAGTTGCAAGCAGCCCCGCTTCACGGAGCATGCGGTTGGGGTAGGCAACGTGATCAACCGGCGTGATGGCATATTCACTCGCAGCGAGCCATAGCACATCGCCTTCGTACGCATCGCCAAACCCGTCGACCAGTTTGCCGATTGTCTCATCTAGCTCCGCAACAGCCGTAGCTGCCTTATCGCTATCGGGGCCGTGGCTTTGGGCGGCGTAATCCAGGTGCGGCAAGTAGATATAGAAGAAGTTCGGCTGAAACTTCTTGGCGCAGGCAATGGCCGAATCGACAATCCAGGCCGTCGCTTTGATGTTCGCCAGCGGCCCCCAAAAATGCTGTAAGGGAAAGTGGCCCAAATCTTGCAGCAACTCGCCATAGAATTCCTGCGGCCGGGTGTAGCACCAAAGTTCCTCGCTGCCGTCGGGCTTGTGAATGGGCGCGGGCATGCAAATGAAGTCAGCCCCGCTGCCCTTGCTGAGCATCGGAAACCAGGCGGCGCTGGTCAACGCCGGATTGCGCTCGTGCAGCAAATCCCAAATCTGCGGCGACTGAATCTTCTCATTCCAAGCCGTCCACATCTCTACCTTTTGCTCATCGCGCCAATAAAACCCGTTGGCCACCACGCCGTGTTCGCTTGCCAACTTCCCGGTCAACATATTGGCTTGAACCGGCCAGGTCACCGCCGGAAAACTCGGCATCAGCACCGCGCGATCGCCGTGAGACATCAACTGGCTCAACCGCGGCATCGCAGCCAGATCTCTTTCACGCAAGCCGGGAATGGAAAGCAGAACAGCTTGTTTCGTCATGGTTGATTCCTAATGGTTCATCCAACGATTTAGCGGACTTTTATGTACTTCACACAAGCACCAGAGGAACCAAAGTAATTTCTGAACAGAAGACCACAAAGATCGCGAAGCAAACTGTTGAAAAATAGCCACTGAGCGCTTCCTACTTCTTCTTCGCGTCCTCGGCGACCTTCTGTTCAAAACTTCATAACCTTCTGTGCTTGTCTTGGCGTCCAAATCACGTCTTCCCATGCGATTGCTGATAAACCGCCTGCAACAACGATTCCACATCCTTGTGCTTCTTCTTCCCTTCCAAGGCTGCGTCAAGCAACTTGCGGGCTTCGGGTTCGCTGTGCCCTAGCGTTCGCAGTACATCGAAGGTTTCGCTGACCACGTCGCGGTCCGATCCGCCTTCTTCGCCGGCTTGTTGCGTTACCAGCAATGCGAACTTCGGCATCTTGCGGTGCAGTTTGGCGATGATCCGGTCGGCCGATGCGGGGCCGATGCCGGGTAGCGCCGATAGCGACTTGGCGTCCTTCTGTTGAATGACTTCGGCGACTTCCTGCACCGGGCGAATCATCGCGCGGAGGGCTTTCTTCGCACCGACGCCATCGACCGAACAGAACTCGTCGAAGAACTCCCGCTCAATTTTGTTGAGGAACCCGATCAACCGTGGAATCAACCGCCCGCCCTTTTGGACGTTCCCGTCGATGTATTCAATCGTATGCAGGCTGACCTCTTCACCCCGGCTGCCTTGCAACTGCCGGCGGGTGAACTCGGGGATCAGGATTTAGTACTCGAAAGAGTCAATGCACAGGGTGAGCGGTTGCTAGCCGATGTGAATTAGTTTTCCGGTGATGCGGGTAAT
>CALBTA010000399.1 GCA_937967755.1 uncultured Planctomycetaceae bacterium
CCACCAGGGGCGTTTCGACCTGGTGGTCTTGGAGGTTCATTTGCGGGTCGCGGTTGCTTTTTTTTTTGCAGTCGTTGACCAACGCGTTCAGCGACAGCGGGTATTGGTCGGGCGTCGTCTTCGCCTTTTCGATCAGCACGCCGGCGATGCGGCGTTGCATCTTAGGCAGCGGTTTCCAGGGTGGCGAAGTGGTTGCTTCTGTGTCGCTCATGGGCGTGCGGTTAGTTGTTGGGGGAATATGTTCGAGGATTGAAAACCGAAAGCATAGCCGCAACGGCTACGGGCAGCGAGCCGAAGTTTGCCAACAGCCGGGAAAAGAATCATACTGAGTGCAGTGACTGGGCTTGTCTTTCCGCACGAGTTTGCTCATGACCATTCGCCTGAAATGCCCCGGCTGCGGCTCGAAGCTGAAAGTTAAAGACGCCATGGGCGGCAAGACCGGCAAGTGCCCTTCGTGCAAACAGCCGGTGAAGATTCCCATGCCCGAGCCGGAAGAACCGGCAGAAGAGGTTGTGGAAGCCTCGGTGGCCGATCAGCTTTTCGAGGAAGATTTCGCCAAAGCCCCGACGCTGGAGGAAAAAGCGGCCGAAGGCAAGCCCGCCGAAGCAAGCGGCAGCGCCGACGACCCGTTGCCGTTCGACAGTTTGTTCGACGACGATGAACCGGCCCCGCGGATCATTCTGGCCGGCGGCGAGAAGCCGGGTGAAAGTTCCATCGCGTCCAGTTCCGGCGTCGGTGAGTCTGAAGGCAGCCAACCCAAGGCGGCATCCGGCGACGGGGAGCGGATGTTCGATCCGGGAGAGTTGCCCAGCGTACTGGGCAAACTGAACCACTATCTGATTTGTGATCACAAAGATATCGTCGCCCGTTGGGAGGATGACGGCCGCGGCTGGATGATTCACTTGAAGGACGGCTTCGTGCGGGCGTCGACGGTTGAAAATCAGATTCCGCAGTTCGGCAATTTCATTCTGGTGCAAGTCGATGTCGAGCGTCGCGCTGACGGGCTGCACCTGCGTTCGATTGATGTTTTCAAACTGCGCCGCCAATACGCATTGACCAAGATCGCCAAAGGAGACGACGCAGTGCTGGAGACCATCATCGACTACGCCCAACTCAACAAAGCCCAGCACACGCACGTGAAGAACCTGGTCAAGTCCAAGTTCCTGCCGCACATGTGGGGGGAGATGGAAGAAATCCTGAGCAAGATCGCTCCGTAGTGTGGGGTACGAAACAAAAACGCCGGCCGCGTCGTGCGACCGGCGTTTATGTTTGAACGAAACGAAGACCTACAGCCCGCCGTTGCCAAACTTCACCGCCTGGCCGATGGCTTTCAGCACGCCCTCTTCGATGGTCAGGCGATAGGTGACGCCGTTCTCGATGGGCGATCCTTTGAGCAGGATCTGATCGTTGCCTTCGGTCTCTTCGAGCGTGGTGGTGATCAGTTCCAACACCGGGTTGTCTTCAACGCTGGCGGCGAACTTGAAGATCGGTGTCAATGCGATGTTGACCGCGATCTGCGGCGCGTCTTGCGTTTGCATCGACGAGCCGTCAATGACCTTCTTCAACGTATCGGCAGCGTCGTTGCCGATCGAAAGGTAAGCAGCCTTCTTGCCGATGCCGACGACCACGTCCAACTCTTCACCGAGCACCCGGCGGGCCTGATCCTCTTCGGGTACGGGCACGCTCATCGTGTGGAACGCGACGCCGCGGTGCTTTTGGTCGTTGAACTTCACGCCGGGGAATTCCGGATCGTCCTTGGCCAGTTCAACCAGTTCCCGGAACGCGTTCTCCAACGACTTCGGTTCTTCCACCGCGCCACCCACGACTAGCGACATCGCCTGCGGCTTCAGGACCAACGCGGCACCGCCATCGAGCTTGCCGCTTTCGACCGTCGCTTTCAGCGAATCGATCAGACCGCCGACAACGTCTTTGGCCCTCTCTTGCTTGGCATCGGTATCCAGGTCGCCGTCGTTTTCGATCTCGTTGAAGGCTTGCTTCTTAGCGGTATCGAGCAACATCGTAAACTGCTCGATGTCGTCCTTGTCCATCCGCATCGTGGCCGACATCGTCATGGCGGCGTCTTCCAGTTCCAACCCGCCGAATGCGGACGTATTGCCGTGCAGCAGCTTCATCCGCTTGGCCGTCGGCGTGCCAGCCTTGGCGGTCATGGTGACGTCCAAGAACGTTTCCTTGGCCATGCCGTCAGTCGTCCAGCCAACGGTCAGCTCGTCGCTGTCGTTGATCATGTCTTCCAGGCGCTGAATCTGCGTGTCAGACAACCGCTTGGCCAGCTTGTACTCATCGCTGTCTTCATCCAGATCGCGAAGCTGGTTTTCCAGCGCCTGCTGTTGCTGCCCGCGCATCTGGTCGATGGCCCACTGGCGCTGTTCACGCGGAATGTTCTGCACGAACGCTCGCACGCCGATGTCGTACTTCTTTTCCATCCCGTCGAGTAGATCGACCGGATCATCCGGCAGCGACTTGAGGTGTTTCGATTCGTTGGAGAGGAACGCAAAGCCGCCTTTCTCCTTCACGTACATCGGGGCCGGATCGGTGATTTCGAAGACCCCGTTGCCCGCGTCGCGCGGTTCGCCGATTTGCTCTTTCAGGGCGGCGAAGACCACGTCCAAATCTTTCACGGGAACGAAGCCAAGCGTGATCGGCTCGGCATCTTCGTTCATGTGCATGATGAAGCCCCAAGGCTTCTCTTTGTCGATGCCGACGGTGTAAGGTGCGGCCAGCAGCTTGAACAAGTTGCCGTAATCTTCGACGCCAGCGGCTTCGGTGATGTAATCGATGTCGCCCATCAACTGGTCGACGCCTGAGATGGAAACGGCCACTACCGGCTTGGGCGTTTGGGCCTGGGCATCGGGCGTTGCCGCCGGGGCGAGCAGCAACGCCAGAGCCATTGCCGGCAACAGGGTTTTCAGCAGGGTTCTCTTGAGCAACATGTTCACGCGAGAGTCTCCGTAATTCAAAGAAAGAATGTGAGGGTAGAACCGACACGCGTTTATACCAAGGGAATACGCTGGCGGTTTCGCCGATTTCTATAGAATCAGCGAATCGTCAGATGGTGCGTGGGACACAACATTCAGCGGCCGACCGCAAGTCGGCTGGAGCAAACTGGCGGGCGAGCCCGCCCGCTAAACGAAGAAATGCGCGAGAATCAACGTTCCCGGTACGTAATTCGGCCTTTGGTCAGGTCGTACGGCGAAAGCTCAACCTTCACGCGGTCGCCTGGGACGATGCGGATAAAGAACTTACGCATCCGGCCGGCGACGTGGGCCAAAACCTCGTGCCCGTCGTCCAGCTTCACGCGAAAACGCGTGTTGGCGAGGGCCTGCGTGACCACGCCTTCTACTTCTAAAGCTTCCTCTTTTGCCATCAATTTCCTCCAAGGGTGATGCTGTGGGCGTGCCAACGCGGCAACATCCGGTCGATAAGTATAGCACTTTGGTGAACATTGGCCAACCGCGTAAGGTTTGGCGTTAGGGCTTCGGAGTGCGAGGATACATCATCGGATTTGCTTTCAAGCCGAATCCATCAACGGCCACCAGTCTCTGCACTCCGAAACCAATGAACCTACGGCCCGGTTTCGCGCACCAAAATTGGGCGTGGGGTCTGGCCTGGTTCGCAAGTTTGGCCTGATCCGCTTATGATCGTTGTTGTCCAACGGCTGCCCGAAAACTGAGTAAGAGGACTCTTCCATGACCCGCATTTGGCTCCACCTTCCGCTAATACTGTCGCTCGCCGCTTTCTTGGGTTGCCCTCCCCAGCAAACCGCATCGACCGACAGCACGGCTGATTCCTCCGCAACGGCTGACGCTGCCGCCGATGGCGACGGAGCGAGCGTTCCAGATCCGGAGGCGGACGCAGTGGAACCGGCGGATGCATCCGATCCCAGCTTTGATGCCGACGAGCCGACCGCTGACAGTTCCGAAGCGTCCGACGGCGAAGAGCCATCCGCCGATGGCGAAGACGCTCCGCCGGAAGACCCCGGCGACGGCAATGCCGATGGCGGCGAGGAGCCCGTCGAACCGGCCCGTCACGTGGAATCGGTCAAGCTCGAAGGGCACGACGCTCCCGTCCGTTGCATTGCGTTCAGCCCCGACGGCAAACATCTGGTCAGCGGCAGCGAAGACCGCACGCTAAAGATTTGGGACGTCGAAACAGGTGAGGAAGTCCGCACGCTCTCGGGTCACACCGGTTGGATGTGGGCGGTGACCTACAGCCCCGATGGCAAAACCATCGCCAGCGGTAACGCCGACTTGAAGATCAAACTCTGGAACGCCGAAACGGGTGAGGAGATTCGCAACCTCGAAGGGCACACGCAACGGGCGTTTGAACTGGAGTTCAGCGCCGACGGCACGCAGCTTCTCAGCGCCAGCGGCGACCGCACATTGAAACTGTGGGACGTGGCAACCGGCGCGGTCATTCGCACCTTCAACGGGCACAACAACGAAATTTGGGCCGCCACGTTCAGCCCCGACGGCAAGCAAATCGCCAGCGCCAGCGCCGACTACAACGTGAAACTGTGGGACGCCGCCACCGGCAGCGAACTGCGGAACCTCAAAGGGCATTGGCTGCGCGTGTACGACGTTGCCTACGGCCCCGACGGCAAGTGGGTGGTCAGCGCCGCGCAGGACAAGGATCTGCGGATCTGGGATACCGAAACGGGGCAAGTGATTCGCAAGATCGAAAACGCCCACACCGATTGGCTGGCTTGCGTCGCGGTCGACCCGCAAGGTAAGCGGATCGCCAGCGGCAGCAGCGACACGACGATGAAACTTTGGGACCCCGAAACTGGAAAAGAGTTGCTCCGCCTGCGCGGCCACTTCGGCACCGTCGCCGACATCGCCTTCAGCCCTGACGGGACGAAGCTGGCGACCGGAAGCTGGGACCGGACCATCCGCATCTGGGACATCGGCAAGCCGTAGACGCAGCCGAATCGTTGTTGTCGAATTGATCTTCCGTACTGGCGGCGCTCCGGTTCCCGGTTCCCGATGTGTCGTCAATCTGACATCTTTTACTGATCAAGCGTACCCTATTTTTGGCTGTTGCGCGCTGACACTTTTCAGGATTTTTTCAGCGCGCGGTCGGTCCCCAAGGGAACCCCGCAGCGCTGACAAATTCATTTTTTTGTCAGCGCGCTCCCCACATTGGAGGGAGGGCGGGATTCGGACCCGCTGCGTGACGTCAATCTGACGACAGCCCCGGCGCACCGCGTGTGCAGTAACATTCAAATTGCCAAAGAGCTAAGATGTAGTATACATAAGAACACATTTCTGTCAACCCCTGATGTCAGCTTTTTTCCTCAGAACCTATTCGATAACCTCGGAGGTAGCACGGATTGCCAATCCGTCCCGAGGTTTTCGGATAGGTTCATACCTTACAACGTGCCTGAAATTCAAAGTAGCTGGCACAGTCCCTATGCCGTCCGCCGAACACTCGTGAGCGTGAGTCGGTTACGGCACGCGGAGCGTGCCTACTACCTTCTTCAAACTCGTTTTAGAAGCAGACTATCATACACCCATGGCGGTTATTGAACTTCGTGACGTGGAGAAGGTTTACGACTTGGGCGAGGTGAAGGTCCATGCGCTCGCCGGGGCTTCGCTGTCGATTGAACATGGCGAGTACGTCGCGCTCATCGGCCCTTCAGGTTCCGGGAAGTCGACATTGATGAACATCGTCGGCTGCCTCGACCGCCCTACGAAAGGTAGCTACTTGCTGGAAGATGAGGAGGTCGCCAACCTGTCCCGCGATGCCCGGGCCCGCATCCGCAACCGGCGGATCGGATTTGTGTTTCAGGGTTTCAACCTGCTATCTCGAACCCCCGCGATTGAGAATGTTGAGCTGCCGCTGCTTTACGCACCCGGCGATGCGCGCAAGCCCCGTCAACGGGCGATCGAATTGCTCGAACGCGTCGGTGTGGGCGACCGCTTGGACCACCATCCTAGCCAGCTATCGGGCGGGCAGCAGCAGCGCGTCGCCATCGCGCGGGCGCTGGTGAACGAGCCTTCGATTTTGCTGGCCGACGAACCGACCGGAAACCTCGACAGCAAGACCAGCCTCGACGTGATGAATTTGTTCGACAGCTTGAACCAGGAGAGCGGGCTGACGATTATTTTGGTCACGCACGAACAAGAGGTCGCCCAGCACGCCCGCCGGTGGATCGTATTGCGCGACGGCCGAATCGTGATCGACACCGATGAGTTCAGCGCCGCGATGGGCGCGCTGCACCCTTCCATCTCTGGCGAGTCGACAACGTAGCGGCAAGCTGCCAGCTTGCCCGCTGCATGGCCTCGCCTCAATTACATTATCACGCCACGGTTCATATCCGCGATCGCGAAACCTCCGCATTAGTTCACAAGCTGGCAGCTTGTGACTACGGCGCATCGACTTCAACCGCTTGCACTTTCCGGGTTCGCACGCCGGGGCGGACTTCGCCGCTGGCGATGACGAGGCGGCCTTGCCACTGGGTGATGCCGGTGGTGACAACGGCGGTGGGCATGGCTCCGGCCACATTCCAGCGG
>CALBTA010000400.1 GCA_937967755.1 uncultured Planctomycetaceae bacterium
ACGAAGCGATCGACCACGCCCTTGACGACTTCCTGCATTTGCGGCGTGTGGTACACCCGCAACGTGGTTTGGTTGGCGTTCAGCATGCCCAGCGGTTCGGTGAACCAAACTTGCGTGCCGGTTTCGACGATGATGCGGTCGATGATCGCCTGCTGTGGGTTTTCCACGCCCTGCATCCGTAGCGTGTAGGGGCTAATGTCGTACTCCCGCCAAACTTGCCCGTGCTCGTTGGGCAGCGTGCCGTTGCCGCTGGTGAAGCTGGCCGCCTGCTGCACAGCCGCCGATGCGGCCGTCGGAACGTCTGCCGGATTGGGCAGCGGCGTGGCGGTGTGCGCGATCACGTTATTCGCGGCCGAAGCTGGTGGTTGAAACAGCGTGCCCGGTGTGGGATTCGACTTGATGTTTGCTTGCGCTGAAACCGATTGAGCGGCGATGGGCTGGGATGCGTTGGGCTGAGTACCGTTCGTCTGCACAAAAGCGTTTTGCCCGATGGTGGTTTGCAGTTGCGCGGCATCTTGCCCGCGAACTGCCGGCCGCGCGACATGGTAGGTGATCGGCGCGACGGTTCCTTGCGCGGTCTTGTCAATCGGCGCAGGCAACTGCACGGTTTGAAAATGCGGTGAGGGCCGGAACTTCACGTCGGTGGAAATCTTCGATTGCACATCCGACTGGCCCGTCGAAAGTTGGGCCGGTTCGACCGGCTTCCACTGACCGGTCACTTCCGGGGTGAAGAAGCTGCCTGCGGCGACGAGGCAGAGGGAATAAACCAACGTGAAGCGCACGAACATACTGCGGCCTCCAAGCCCGAGGGCTAAGCAGTGAATTGTGAAAAGACGAGTAGCGAAGAGTGTTCCGTGTCAGGCGATGGGCTTCGGAGTCCCGCCGGGGCGCATCGCTTGACGTATCCTCCAGGAGGATCGGGGCGGGAGTATAGGGAGCGCCCTGGGCGGCGGCAAGATCGATTCTTGACCGGCGTGCGGATATGTTGGACAATCTATGTTTGGGAGGATATCCCTTCCAACCTCCGCGCATTCGCGCGTTCTATGAAACGAGTTGCTATCACCCATGAGCACTGAATCAGCCGAAGCCACTGCCGCACCGGCGAAGCCAAAGCCCCGGCCAGCCAGCCGTCCGCAAAGTTCTCCAAGCGCGGCAGATGCTGCGCAGCAAGAGGCTCCAGAGCAGGAAGCGCCACCGGAGGATGCCGCGCCGGCTCGCGGTTTTGCATTCACCGGCGCGCTGCTGGCAGTTCCTAGCTGGCTGATCAGTTTGATCTTTCACATCGTTTTGATGCTGCTGCTGGCGCTAGTGACGTTTTCCAACCCTGATTTGCGGCAAGAGCTGTTTCAAACGTCGGCCATCGACAAAGAGGACATCGAAGAGCTGGAAGACTTCGAGTTTGAGAATCAGGAGATTGAAATTCTCGAGATGAGCGAAGTCACCTCACCGACGCTGGACGACGTAGGGATGGCCGACATCGGCGACATCACCGCGCCGGTCACCACGCTATCGAGCGATGTTTCGGCCCACGAGAACGTCGAGGCGGCTGAAATCGGTCAACTCTACGGCGAGGACGGACAGGGAATGGCCGACGTCGGAAATGGCAATGGTGCTACGACGTTCTTCGGCGTGCGGACCGAAGGCAACCACTTCATGTACGTGGTCGATAATTCCAACAGCATGAACCGTGGCAAGTTCGAGCACGCGGTGTACGAACTGACGCAATCGATTCAGCAGCTTTCCGAGACCAGTTTCTTTTACATCATCTTTTACAGCGACGCCGCTTACCCGCTGTTTTACCCGGACACCATGCCGCGCTGGGTCAGGGCCACACCTGAGAATAAGCACAAGGTGGGCTATTGGCTCGAGACGGTGCACCGCTGCCTGCAAACCCGCGGCGAAGGGGCGATGGCCCACGCCATGAAGCTTCACCCCGACGTGCTGTATTTGCTCGGCGACGGGGCGTTCACCGATAAGGCGATCCCCAAGACCTTGGCCCTCAAGGGCAAAGTTGACGTGACGATCAATACGTTGGGATTCAACATGCGGGAAGAACACGCCAAGGAATTTCAAGAAGTCGCCCAGGCGTTCGGCGGCAACTTCCGCAGCGTACAGGTCGACCCCAGGTTCAAGGCCCTCTCCGACCAAAAGAACCGCCCCAAGAACAACGTCCGCAACGGCGACTGGGGAATCAACCTGCGGAAGAAGCGGTAAGCGGCAGGTTCACAAGCAACTACGGGCATGAAACCTCGCAAGATTCTCGCGAAAATTGTCGGTGGCTCGCGAAATGTCCGATTTGCCGATATGCGACAGCTCGTGGAAGCATTCGGTTTTTCGCTGACCCGAATCACCGGTAGCCACCACATTTTTTCTCACCCCAATGTGCCCGAACTGGTCAATCTGCAAGAGGTAGGCGGGCAAGCGAAACCGTACCAGATTCGACAGTTCCTCAAGCTCGTCGAAAGGTATAATCTAACGTTGGAGGACGATGAATAGTGAAAGACTACCACATCAACATCTTCTATAGCGAAAAAGATGACGGGTATATTGCAGATATTCCCGACCTACAATGCTGCTCTGCATTTGGCGATACGCCGGAGGCGGCGCTGAAGGAAGTTGAGATCGCGAAGTCAGCCTGGCTTGAGGCGGCCCGCGAGCAGGGCAAGCCGATCCCCACACCCCAATACCGTCCGGTGATTTACGAAGTCAGTTCGTAGGAGCCGGCCAATGTCCACGTAGGTACAGGCAGCCTGCCCCTGCGTGCGTGCCACTCACTCTTCCGTTTCCAGCAGTTTGACCATCGCTTTGCCCATGGCCTCGCCGACGTTCATGTAGGTCTCTGCGTTGCCGCCGTAGTGGCTGTTGGATGCTCCGCCCTTGCTAAGCGGGTGCGTATACACGGTGGCGACATTGCCTTTGAACTCCGGGTACTTCCCGCTGTTGCCATCGACGGCGAGCTGCGCGCTGAAGATCAGAGCGTCGTTGCCCTTGGCTTCATCTTTCTTGGACTGGCCGAGGGTGGCGAGGACAAACGGTGCTTCTGGCGCGTCAAAGTCTTTGCGCAGTGCCTTGATGAGTTGAACCAGATTCTGCTCGTATCGCTTCGCATAGTTTTCGCTATATCGGTCCTTGTCACCCTGCCAGAAGTAGAAACCAGCGACCTCGTACTTTTCCGCCTCGGGATACCATTGCTTGAGGTTTTCGAGTACCTTCTTTGCGCTGCCGATGTCGCTGTCGTATTGGCAGCCTGCGTACCATCCCTTTGGAGGCGGCTCTGCGCCCTTCTCCCAGCTGCCCGTGTCGCCAAAGCCGGCGTGAATCATCGTCTTGCCTTTGTCCTCGAACTCGTACCGCTCGCTGCCAGGTGGAAGCAGGCTATAGCCGATACCGCGGTTGCCGATGCAGCTCTTCAGAATCAAGACAGGCGCATCAACCGCGTGCCCCAGCTGATGCCCAATGCCCAGCTCCGGGCCGATCTTATTGATGCCAGACACGGTGAGCCATTGATTGTTCAATGGTTTATCTGTCACGTTGCCACCAGTTGCCATCACACGCGCGAAACGAACGTCCTTTCGCTCCGTCCAGGCACCCGAGTCGTCAACCAAATACGGATAGAGATCTTTCTCCTTCACGGCGTATTCGAGCGACCCATCGCCACCGCCCACTCGCCCGGCACCGACCATATTCGATTGGCCCAACAGCATGTAAATTTGCACCGGCTTGCTCATGTCGGCCGGTTTGCCATCAGGATCAGGAAGCGTCTCAGAAGTCTCGTCAGCAAATACGGGAGTCGCCAACAGCAGCATCGACAAAGCGATCAAGAGGCGGCCAGAGATGGTGGGAGCATGCATGATGTCGTCCTAAAGTTGGGATGTTGCATTCGTTTTCCGCTACTTCTTTCGTCGAGCGCGGTACATGCCGAAACCGACCAGCCCTAACCCCATGAGCGACCAGATCGCGACGCTTGCGGGTTCGGGCACTGGGGCGGGGGCGGATGCAATGTCCAGGCGCACGTTGTCGAAGATTACTTGAGTTCCTGACTCGCCAATCAGCCCGATGCCGAGTGATTGTCCGGCAAACGGATCGCCACTTGCCAGCGCCGTGTAGGTCAATGTCAAGTCGGTAATATATGTACCACTTGCGGGCGCGATACCGGTCAATTCGGCAGTTCCGTTCGCATTGCTCAGCGGCGTACCGAGACCGGCCGTGCTGCCGTAAAGTTGTATCTCGGCAGTTGAACCACTAAAGGCCGACACCTGTCCGACATCCACTGTCAGTGTGTAGATCTCACCGTCAGTAATCACATCCGAAAGTAGCTGCGACATCGTGGCGCCACCGCTTACGTGAGCATGGTGATCCCCATCCGTGGCGGCCGGGGTAAACGTACCATTGTAACGTTGCCCCCCAGCGAAGCCCGTCGTCGTCCAACCCGTTGGGTCGGCGTCGAAGAACTGGTTCCCAGAATTGGGAAGAACGTCGTCTTCAAAACTTGGGTTAATGACTTGCGCCGAGACTGACGCTGCATGGAGACAGAAAGCGAAAGCCACTACCAAAGCGGCACTAGT
>CALBTA010000401.1 GCA_937967755.1 uncultured Planctomycetaceae bacterium
ACGCGATCGGCGAGTGGAACACCTTCCACATCAAAATGGTGGGCGAAAAAGTCTGGATCACGCTCAACGGCGAGCTGGTCGTGGACAACGTCACCCTGGAAAACTACTGGGAACGCGACAAGCCGATTTATCCCACCGGGCAGATCGAATTGCAGAACCACGGCAATACGTTGTGGTTCCGGAATATTTTTATTAAGGAGTTGTAACGCGACGTAGTCGCAAGCTGCCAGCTTGCCGACTGATCCGGTAATTTCGCGCCCGCTGCATTGAAGCACACTTCCAATTTGAATCTGAACTGAGACTGTTTAGCTGGCAGCTTGTCGCTACGTAGCCATGCCGCACGATGTGCTGAAGATCAGCGACCGCATCACTTGCCTGCCGGTGATTCACGGCAGCGGTGATTTCGCGTTGGCCGTCCGAGAGATGATGCTGGCCGAGCGGTTTGATTGTCTGGCCGTGCCGCTTCCTGAATCGTTTCAAGCCGATGTCGAAGCGGCAATTGGTTTCCTGCCGGCCCCATCGGTTGTGACGCAATCGGAATCGCCGATCTATCGAACCGAGTGGACGCCCGAGAGCGACAACTTCGACGAAGATGAATGCGACGACGAAGACGGCGACGAGCTTGCTCACAGCTACGTGCCGATCGATCCTTGCCAACCGGTCATCGCGGCGCTGCGGTTCGCTATCGGCGAACACATTCCCAGGGCGTTCATCGATTTAGAGGCCGCCCGTTGGCAACCGGTCAGCGACGTGCTTCCCGATGCCTACGCGTTGAAGCGAGTCAGCATTGAGCGATTCGCGGCGGCGATGTTGCCGGGCGTCGCGCGGCCCGACGTGCAGCAAGTCGCTGACCGCTGCACGCATATGGGCCGGCGGCTGGCGGAGTTGGAAGAGCGATACGAGCGCATCTTGCTGGTCTGCAGCGTGCTGGAATGGCCATGGATTCGCGAAGCATACGTGGAACATGTCTCCCGACTTTTTTCCGAACAAGTTGCTTCGATGAAGTCGGGAGACTTGTTCCACGACGAAGTCGAAGAAACCTCGCTCTACGGCGTCGACACTCAAACGCTGCTGTTCATGCTGGGCGAGTTGCCGTTCATTACGGCGCTGTACGAGCGGGCGCGTAGCGAACTGGAAGACGACGCGAATCTGTCGATCGACGGGGTGAAGGAACTGCTGATCGCGGCGCGGCGAACATACCTGGACGAGTTCAAAGGCCGTTCGCGCCGGATCACGCCGGCGCTGCTCAAGGCGACTCTGCGTTACATTCGCAACCTGACGTTGGTTGACCGGCGTTTTTCGCCTGACTTGTATTCAATCGTCACGGCATCAAAACAAGTCTTAGGCGATCAGTTCGCCCGCCACGTGGCCGAGCAGGCGCGTGAATACTCGCATCCTTCGCCAGCCGCGCCGCCGGGTGAGGAAGTGAAATTCGGCATCGGGCAGGCCCGGTTACCCGATGGTGATTTGGTGAAGATGAAAAGCCGCCTGCCTGGCCCGCCTATCGAGTGGCGGCGCTGTGAGTTGAAACGCAAACCCGAGCGCGTCGACAGCGACAAGTGGCGCACCCAGTGGAACCCGTTCCGGCAATGCAGTTGGCCGCCGGAAGACGAGCTGATCGAGAACTTCCGCACCCACGTGACCCAGCGGGCGTTGGAAGCGATGGGAGCCGATTTGGTCCGCACCGAAAAGTTCACCACCAGCGTGATGGACGGGATTGATATCCGCGACACGCTGCGCAATTGGCACACCGGCGATATCTACGTGAAGAACATCCCGCCCAGCCACGGCACGCTTGACTGCGTGGTAATGCTGTTCGACACACCCGCTGACCCGCGGGAATACCCGTGGCGGACTACGTGGTATGCCGAGCATCAAAACGAATCGACGCTGACGTTCTTTGCGACCAGCTTCGGTGATGAGATTGTGGGGCCGGGTATTGCGCTGGCGACCTACGGGGGGGCAATGTTTCTGTTTCCGCCGGTCAGCATTCCAGACATCTGGACCGACGAGTCGTTGGATTTCGCCGACACGTTGGAAGACCGCCTGATCGCGGCTGCCTGTGTGCATTCGCAAAGCCGCCACGTCGCGTTGCTTTCGCCCACGGCCCCCAACGCAATGTGGCGCCGCATTGCGAAGCGCCACGGCAAACGCCTGGTGCATGTACCATTGGGGCAATTCAGCGACGCGGTCGTGCAACAGCTTCGGCTCGTCCATGTGTTGAACGGGCATCAAGTCCGCAGCTTCGCCGCGCACTTTATCCGCAGGGCTTGACCGAAAATTCTCTTGGTTCTGCGGGGAAGATTTGCCGCGTTTTTTCTTGCCTGCATGTGCCAACTGGTCTGACAAGCTCGATGCTTTTTCACCACATGTGATTCGCCTCCCCGTTTCCGCCTTGCCAAGGCACTACCATTTGAGCAGGCAGTTGGAAACGGCCAATGTGGCGTAAATTCCACGAAATTCCGGGGCTTGACTTTGCCACCATAGGGTGATTAAAGTCCTTTGTGTGTGATTGACATCCATTGGGTTCGCAACACACTCCCACCTAACGATGCCCACCTTTGGTTTACCTCTAACGGCTCTCCTTTCCCTTCTTACGTGTAGTGCACTGGTGTGTGCTTCCGCGTGTTTCCCAATGCGCGGGTTGGGCGAAGAAGAAGCCGAGCAAGAGGCGCAGCGCGAGGTGATTGAGCGACTCCAGGAAGCGGCGAATCATCGCCGATCATCAATGGCCAAGATTGGCACGGCGCGCTCGCCGGTGGCATTGGCAGCCGCCTGCGGTGGAGCCTTCAATTCACAGCGAAATTCCGCCCTCTGTGGCGAGTTTGCTCGTTGGAACAGCATTGGCGCTCCGCTAAGGCTGTAGGCTTGCGCCCTTGCTGCGCGCAGGGTTCGTGCTGGTGGCAGCGAATCCGTTCTCCCGCGGCGAAGCCGAATTCTGCCGAAGCCTGCCCCAATTGCTGATGGGGATTTTGGGTCTTGCAGTCCACCTTCACTTCCTCATGGACTAAAAACGACAGGGAACAATTCGATGCAGAAGCTACTTCACAAAGTTCAAGAATTTCGCCGTGACGAATTTCCTAAGAAGGCAGAACTATTCACCAGGTTGGATCAAGGCCAGCAGCCTGAAGTGCTGCTGATTACCTGCTCGGATTCTCGCATTTCGCCCAACCTGATCACCAACACCGATCCCGGTGAACTGTTCATCATTCGCAACGCTGGCAACATCGTTCCCAAGCACGACGAAGGGTTAGGCGAAGCGGCGACCATCGAATACGCCGTGAAGGCGCTGGGCATCAAAGATATCATCGTCTGCGGGCATTCGCAGTGCGGTGCCATGGCGGCGGTTCTGAACCCCAGCGCGTGTGACTCGCTTCCGGCCGTGGGCAAGTGGCTGGCCGGTTCGCAGGGGCTTGTCGAACGTGCGAAAAAGCGCCACCCGGACGCCTCGGACGAAGACTTGTTCGGGCTTGTCATTCAAGAGAACGTCATCGCCCAACTGGAAACCCTGCAACAGCACCCCTGCGTCGCTGAAGCGATTGAAAAGGGTGAAATGAACCTCCACGGGTGGGTTTATTCCATCGGTACGGGAGATGTCTCCGTCCTCGACGCCGGGCAAGGAGCCTTCGACACGATGGACAAATTTGTGTGACCCCCGGCACAGCAGCGCTGATTTCTTACGCCGGGAAGAGGCTTCCTCGCTAGCTCGGCTCGTCCTATCCGCTAAATCCAACTGATTGTACGCAATCCTTTCATAGGCACTGATACCACACCATGAGCGACAAACAAAACGCCCAGCCAGGCATTCTCGAATCGGTGAAGAACGACGTGTTTCCGTCGATCGTCGTATTTCTAGTGGCCTTGCCGTTGTGCTTGGGCATCGCCATCGCTTCCGGCGCACCACCCATCACTGGTTTAATTACTGGAATCATCGGTGGGCTGATCGTCGGGTGGTTTTCCGGCTCTCCCCTACAAGTCAGCGGGCCCGCGGCCGGGTTGACGGTGATCGTATTGGGGTTGTTCGAGAAGTTTGAAATCGAACTCGTCATGTTGGCGATTTTGCTGGCCGGCCTGATGCAGATTGGGATGGGCCTGTTGCGGTGGGGGCAGTGGTTCCGCGCGGTTTCACCCGCGGTGATCAAGGGCATGCTGGCCGGCATTGGCCTGCTGATTATCTCCAGCCAGTTTCACATCATGGCCGATGGCACGCCGAGCAAGGGGATGGAACTGTTCGGCATCCACCTCCACGCCGGGCTGGCGAATTTGTTGACGATTCCACAAACCATCGGCAAGGTGTTCACCCCGTGGCAGAGCGATGTGCCGCACCATTGGGCCGCGATGTTGGGGCTGTTGACGATCGGCGTGATCGTCGGCTGGAAATCGCTCGCCCCGAAGAAACTGCAACTCATTCCTGGGCCGCTGGTGGGCGTGGTCTTGGCGACGATCATTCTGGCGTTGGCTCCGACGGTTGAGTCGATGTGGCACGGAGAGACCGCCGCTGCATCGCTATCAGAAGTGAAGAAGCTGGACGTTGGGCTCGAAGGCGGGTTCCTCAGCGGATTCACATTTCCCAACCTCTCGGTCTGGATGGCCGCCCCGTGGCGAGCGCTGATTATTTCCGCTATCGGCCTGGCGTTGGTCGCCAGCGCGGAAACCTTGTTGTGCGCGACCGCCGTTGACCAAATGCATAGCGGCCGGCGCACGCTCTATAACAAAGAACTGCTTGCCCAAGGCATTGGTAACTCCCTGTGCGGCTTGTTGGGGGGCTTGCCAATGACAGGTGTGATCGTGCGGAGTTCAGCCAACGTCGATGCCGGTGCGAAATCCCGGGCGTCGGCGATCATGCACGGTTTTTGGCTGTTGCTGTTCGTGGCCTTCTTGCCCTTCCTCCTCAAGATGATTCCCGTTGCCAGCCTGGCGGCGGTGCTGGTCTATACCGGGTACAAGCTGATCAACCCGCAATCAATCAAGCAACTTTGGAAGTACGGGAAGAGCGAAGTCGCCATCTTCTTTGCCACGATGTTGACGATCGTATCGACCGATCTTTTAGTCGGCGTGGGAACGGGCATCGCATTGGCGGCCATCAAACTTCTGTACACGTTTTCTCACTTGGATATCGAACTCACCGAAGACCGCAAGACCAAGAAGACCGAAATGCACCTCAACGGGGCCGCCACCTTCATCCGGCTGCCGAAATTCGCTTCCGCGTTGGAAGCCGTTTCGCCCGACACCGAGTTGCACGTTCACTTTGAAAAGCTGGACTACATCGACCACGCCTGCCTGGACCTCTTGATGACCTGGGAGAAGCAGCACCAGGCCACAGGCGGAAGCCTGGTCATCGACTGGGAAAGCCTAAACGCCAGGTTCCGGGCGCGGCCCGAACCGGCCAGCGTGAGAGTCGACCCAGCGCCGAAGCCCAGGGCCAAGGCGGAAAGTAGCATCGCATAGGGCTTTGCGCAGCTCAAATGTGCCGTAACAGAAGTCGTGAGACTTCTAAAGTGTCAAACCTTGCCATGGCTTTACCGAACTTTCACGAGTTCGGCTACTCTAAAGTCATGTGATGTACGAAGAATCACGCCTATCCCTGACGCTGTCTGCGGATTGGTATCTGTAACCCCCTGTCCTCGTGGTGCCACCAATATTGGCCGGACAGTGCTTGCGCCAAAATTTCTTTCGGGAAGCCCTTGACAAAGATGTGCATATGCGTATACTATATGGCGGTATGTATAGACTCCCGGCCAGGCGAGCATTGTGGCGCTAAGTTTCGGCCCTGGATTGCGGCTTCGGGGGTAGGATCTTTGGCAATTTGGCTTATTTTGGTGGCGAAAAGAAGGGTACCGCTGCGCCCTATCAAAGTGCGGATTAGCCCAGCAACTGCTCTGTTGTCAAATTGACATCATTTCGAGAGCAATTTGGGGCTGGCCGTGCGTTCCCCCTCGGCCGGGGGCCGCGCGCTGACAAATAAATGAATTTGTCAGCGCCCAGAGTTTTCCCTGGGACCCCACCGCGCGCTGAAAAAATATCGGAAAGCGTCAGCGCGCAATAGCCAATCGTGGGGTACATGCGAATACCTAATGTTGTCAGTTTGACGACACATTCAGCCAGGACGCTAGCAGCCCGTTGTGTCAGTTTGCCGGTTATGCCACTTGCAACACGTCGTGGGCGGTTCAACGAACCGATTATTCCAATCTTCACAATTAGGCCGGTGGCAAGGTTCCGACCAATATATACGGCGGCGCGGATTGTAGCGTGAATTCGTGTCTGCACGATTTCGCGGAATAGACAGCGGACAGCAACTTTCAGAGGGTGATTGTGATGCGACCAATCTGGTTGGCGATTTTTCTCACACTGGCGGCGGCAACGCTCTCTGCCCAAGAGATTACCTACGAAGACTACCAGCGCCTGCAAGAGCGCGTGCAGCAGCAGGAAGCCCGGTTGCAACAGTTGGAATCTTCCGCCGAGCCGATTCGGCTTCCAGATATCAACGTAATTCCGGCGTCGAGCGCTTTCACTTTGGAGGCGCGGATCGCGGAGTTGGAACTGCGCTTGGACGAAGAAGACGAGGAAGAGGAAGAAGAGCGCTGCGTTCCGGCATTTGGCAAGACGATCCAGGATTGGTTTGGCCGCGTCCACTTCGACTACTGGGGTTTCCCCCACAACGACCCGCTAACCAACTTCCTCGACTCGGGCGACCCCAACGCCAGCCCGCTCGATTTCATCGGCTTCCGCCGGCTGCGTTTCGGCGTCCAGGGCGACGTGACCGATACGATGGTTTACAAGATCGCGATGGAGTTCGCATCGCCGAACAACCTGGCTTTCAAAGATGCCTACCTGGGCTGGGATGAACTGCCGTACTTGCAAACCGTTTTGCTGGGAAACCAAAAGCGTCCCTACGGTTTAGATACCCTCAACAGCAGCCGCTACAACGTCTTCATGGAACGCCCGTTCCACGTCGAAGCGTTCAACCAGGACGCCCGCCGGCTGGGGCTTCAGTCTTACGGAATTTCGGAAGACCTCCGTTGGAATTGGCGCTACGGCTATTTCATCATGGACGATCTTCAGAACTTCGGGTTCCAGCGCACGGACAACTACCAAAGCGAAGTCGCCGCTCGCCTGGCGAACACCATTTGGTACGACGAAACCTCGGACGGACGCGGTTACGCCCACTGGGCGGTTTCCGGAGCTTGGGCGTTTCCCAGCGACGGGCCGGACGGGCGTTTCCGTACCCGGCCCGAAGCGAGGACCGCCAACCGTTGGCTCGAGACGGGCGACATCATCGGTGCGAAGCGTTACGGGCTGATCGGGTTTGAAGGCGTTGTCAACGTCGGCCCCTGGCAGGTCGTCGCTGAATACCAACACGCCGACGTGGAACGTACTGCCCTGCCGAATTTGGATTTCTACGGTTGGTATGTGTACGCCTCGTACTTCCTAACCGGAGAACACACTCCCTGGAACCGTAAAACAGGTTGCCTGGGACGGGTCAAACCGTTTGAGAACTTCTTCCTGGTGGACCGTTGCTGCGGC
>CALBTA010000402.1 GCA_937967755.1 uncultured Planctomycetaceae bacterium
TTCCGAAGAAACGTATTCGCTGAGTCGAGCGTCGCCCTCGACCGCTTCCAGCCGAACCTTGCCCGCGACCACCGGCTGCGCTTCGCGTGGATCGAGGACGTGAATCAGAAGCGGTTCGTACCCTTGCAACCGCAACGTGTCGAGCGCGCGGTCGAAGCGGCCGGCGTCGAACATATCGCTCAGCAGGACAACGATGCCGCGCTGCGATCGCCCGCTGGTGAACTGGCTGACGGCATGCTCCAAGCGGGTGGCCGCGCCGCTGGGAAATTGTTGTTGTAGAAATTCGAACAACGCGGGGATCGACTTTCGACCCCGGGCGGAGGGAAGCTGCGCGACCAGCCCGTCAGCGTAGACGCCGGCCCATACGCGATCGTGATTGGCGAGCGCCAAGTAACCCAGCGCCCCGGTCAGCTGCCGGGCGAGTTCGAATTTCTGGCCATCGCCCAGTCCCATGCTGGCCGAGCCGTCGAGCAGGAAGTGAACGGTGTGGTCTTCCGTTCCCATGAACTGTTGCGCTACCAACTCGTCGTGCCGGGCACAGCGTGCCCAATCGACGTAACGAAGATCGTCGCCCGAGGTGTAATCGTGCACACCGGTCGCCTCCGTTCCCCCGGCAACGCGCAGCCGACGCCGACGGCCCAAGAACTGGCGGCCCCAAGCGCGCTGCGCCTGCCGGTGCAAGCCTTCGTAGCGCTGTTGGAACTGGGCGTCAAGCATCGGCGTCGTAGCGGGGGCTTCTAGCCACCGTCAAGAAGCTACTGGTAAAAGATTCTACACACGGTGGCTGGGAGCCCCCGCTAGGTACTGATTGCCGCTTCGATGATCTCGTCGGGATCAATCCGTTCGGCGTGGCCTTCGAAGTTGAGGGTAATGCGGTGCCGCAGCGCGGGCGCGGCCGCCCATCGCAGGTCGTCGACCGAGACGTTAACCCGGCCATCCAAAATGGCTTTGATTTTTCCGGCCAGAATCATCGCCAGCCCGCCGCGCGGGCTGCTGCCGGCAGCGACGTAACGCTTCACGCTTTCCGGTGAGTTCGCCTGGCCTGGGTGGGTCGCTGTGAGAATTCCGATCGCGAATTTCCGCACGTCAGGTGCGACCTTCACACGGCGGGCGAGTTGCGCCATTTCAATCAGCCGCTCGCCTTTAAGCACGGTTTCTGCCCGCGGCTGTTTGGCCGACGTGCCGCGATCCAAAATGGTATCGAGCGCCGCCGCATCGGGCAGCGGCATGTTCAGCTTGAACATGAAACGGTCTAACTGCGTCGCCGGCAGCGGAAACGTGCCGTCTTCGTCACTGGGGCTTTGCGTGGCGAGTGTGAAAAACGGTTGCGGTAGTTCGTACGACTGATTGGCGACGGTTGCCGCGCCTTCGCTCATAGCTTCCAGCAGGGCCGACTGCGTTTTCGGCGTGGCGCGGTTGATTTCATCCGCCAACAGCAGGTTTGTGAAGATCGGGCCTTGTTGGAATTCGAACCGCCGCCGGCCTTGCGATTCCAGCACAATCGACGTGCCGATCACGTCCGCCGGCATCAAGTCAGGCGTGAACTGCAGGCGGCGAACGTCGAGGTCGACCGCGTCGCCGATGGTCTTCGCCAGCAAGGTTTTGCCCAATCCCGGGACGCCTTCGATCAACACGTGCCCGCCAGCGACCATCGCGATGAGCGTGGCGGTGACCACGTCGTCTTGCCCCAGCACCACTTGCGTGACCTGCTGCTGCAGCGCGGCGAAATCCTCGCGGAAATCCGCCAATAATTGCTTCGGATCCGCCGTTTCACTCATGCGGAGAGTCTCGCTGCTTACGCCTATTCGATAATCAACGGGTTCGAAAGAAGAACGCTTGCACCATCTTAGTTGGTCGGCCAACGGCTGCCAACGAGTGGGGGCGTTTAACTTTCGCCGATGGCGATCACGCGCCGCGGAAGCTGATAGTCGGGCGGAGTGACAGGCTCTGGCCCACTACCTTCGTCCAACATCGTACAGTTGTGGCTGCTTTGTTTCGCCGCGGCCACAATTCCCTGCAGCCGCTTGATCAGCGAGGAAGTGTCGTCGTCCTTCAACACCTCCGTCACGGCGCAACTGATCGAGACCAGCAGTTCGTCGTCTTCACATTCAAACTTGGCCCGGGCGAACGATTGCCTCATCCGTTCGGAGGCGCTGGTCGCGTTTCGGGGTCCGGTGTCGCCGAAAAACAGCAAGAACTGTTGCCCGTTGATGCGCGAGACGATTTCAAAACCGCGGTTTTTCCGCAGCACGTCGTTCAATAGCGAAGCGGCGGCGGAGATGAGGCGGTCGCCAAAACGGGTTCCACGTGCACGGTTCATCTGGCCGATTCCCGAGATATCAAGCAGCGCGGCGCTGGAAAGCCGGCTTCGCCCCGGGTCCGCCTGCCACCAACCGTCAATCGCCACAGCGAAGCCCGTCTTGCTTTGAAAGGGAGTCGCGCTGTCCTGCCGCATGTGCGAAGGCAGATCGCCCATTCGCCCTTCGTGCTTGAGCGTGGTCAACAGGGTATCGCTGACACAGTCACGTAGCGTATGTGCCAAATCGATGGAACCGGTCAGCAGTTCTGTCAATTCATCGGCGGCACTCTCCGCGTCAGTGTCCAACTGCTCCAGCCGCTGGCACATTTCTTGAAGCTCGGCAACTTGCCCAGCGAGCGTCTCACCCAGACTGATGCCAAGGTCGCCGAAGTCGGCGAGCGATTGGCTGCGGGAATTCAAATGATCCGCGGCTTCTTCTTGCACCGTCAACCATGCGCGGTTCAGCTTGACCAGCCGGTCGACGACACGGCGAATTCGGCTGGGATTCAAACCATCGGCGCGGAACTCGTCGTCTAGACGCACCAACGCGTCGCGGTACTTGCCGATTTCCAACCGCATAATCTGTGCAGTCGCCTCGACAAGCGTCTTGGCGTGAATCGATTCGGCTTCCAGGCGATCGAGCCACGCCTTGGGAATCTCCTCCTCGACATGATCTTCGTCCGCTGGGACGACCTCCCGCACACCCTCCTCCGCCGGCTGCTGGGGGCTTTCTGCAGTTGACGGCCCGGTCTTGGCAATTGAAGTCTCCGGCGAGGTTTCACCATCGATCTGAGTTCCGGGAACTGGTTCAATCGTGGTTTCCATCTGCTGGTCGACCGCATCAAACGCGGGCCTGGCACCTAAAATTCGGCGCACGTATACCGCCAGCGCGTAGCCTAACAGGATGTTGGCAGTGCCGACGGTGAAGATAAACGTGATCATGGCGCATTGTGACACCGCGTCGTGGCGGCGGGCGATCGCTGCGTAAGGTTCGGAGCGCTCCGAACTAAACCTTACGTCAGCGCCGACGGCCCGGCGCGCACGTTTCGCGCCGAGGGTGAGGGTTGTGACGGTTACTCAGCTTGATCGCCGCCACGGAAGACCTTTTGTCGCAAGATATTCTTGCTGGAAGTCAGCGGGCCAGCGGCGGCATCGTCACGCAAGATCGCATAGAAGTTATGGAATTTCGCGTCGATATCGTCGGCATAGTGCACCAACAAAGCTTCTGGCGTCATGGGCGGTTTCGGCGAACCCCATTCCGGCAGGCGCTGATGACTGACGATTACATGTTCCAGCCGCAACAGCATTTCTTCATCGACTTCGCGGCTGACCGGGGCTTCCCGCACAATGTCGCGGCCTTGCAAGATGTGCCCGATCAGCACGCCCGATGGCGAGTACTCGGCACCTTGCGGGTGTTGCTCCAGCTCGCGAAGCTTGCCAATGTCGTGCAAGATTGCACCCGCCACGGCGACATCCTTCGACAACGGAGGCTGCATATCGTCGTAGTACTGCTGGTACTTCGGCACCAGGTAAAGCACGGTCTGCACGACACTCCGCACATGTTCGACCCAACCGCCCACATACGCATGGTGGTTGTGCGTGGCCGCCGGCAATGTCAGCAGCGCCTCGCGGTTTTCAGTCAGTATGTTCTCAACCAGCGAGCACAGAGCCGGGTCGGCAATCTCGTCTCGCGCAATCGACAGCAAATCGTCGAAGACTTCCACAGGGTCGTAACGCGACGCCCGCTGGCACATCAGTTCGCTGAATCCGTCCGCCCGATCACTGTCGCGGACTTCGCGAATCTTGCTAATCTCTAACTGCGGCCCGTATTCCGTTTCACGGTAGGTGCAACGCAACTTATAGAAGGTTCCAGGCTGCCAGGCGTCACGGCAGTCGGCGGCCCATCGCGAATCAGTCCAAATCGGAAAGCTGACCTCCCGCTGGGCATCGCGAAAGCTGACGCGGAAATAGGGCCGCTTGTCGCGCGTGGTGAGTTGCTCCTTGCCGCTCATCAAGACGAACACGTCGGCCTCTTGCCCATCGGTCAGTTCACATAGCGGCATGATGAACATCGATTGCAGCGACATGGCGTGGCTTTCGGTAAGAGTTCGTCGCTTCTAACAAACTTCATGCACGATTACCTGATCATGCGTAATTCCCAACAGATCAGTTCCGGTGACGTAAATCACCCGGTCGCCCGTTTTGAGCGTTCCTTCACGCTTTCCCCAATCATCAATGAATTGGCGCAGTTGCTTGGGGTCGTCAATCGGCGCGCCTTCCAACGGGGTGATGCCCCATAGCAGAGTCAGCTTACGCAGCGTTTGCTTGTCGCTGCTGACACCGACCGTGCGGATGAAGTCGCGCTGCTTCGCTCGGGCGACGGCGGTTGCTCCGCTGCGTGTGGCGACGACGACCAGTTTTGCGTCTAGCTGGCTAGCGATTTCCGAGGCCCCGTGCACGGTTGCCAACGTAATCTCCCGCACCTTATCGTTGGCCCGCGGTAGCAGGCGAATTTGGGGCGAGTTCGCCAGCAGCGGCTCGGTCGCTTGAGCGATGCGGTTCATCATGTCGACCGCTTCGAGCGGGTGTTCGCCGATCGCCGTTTCGCCAGACAGCATGCAGGCGTCCGCCCCGTCGAGAATCGCATTGGCTACGTCGGTCGCTTCGGCCCGCGTCGGCAACCGCGAAGTGTGCATGCTTTCAAGCATTTGCGTGGCGACGATGACCGGCTTGCGGAACTCGGTACACATGGCGATGATCCGTTTCTGCACGACTGCCATTTCGGCGACGTCGATCTCTACGCCCAAATCGCCGCGGGCGACCATGATGCCGTCGGCCGCTTCGACGATGGCCGGCAGTTCCGTTAGCGCTTCGGGCTTTTCGATCTTGGCGATGATCATCGCCTCGCTGCCGGCCGAGTGTAGTTCGTTACGCAGGCGAATAATCTCGGCATCGCTGCGAACGAAACTGAGCCCGACGAAATTGGCGTTCAGTTCCGCGGCCACCCTGGCGAACTCCAGATCGCGCGGCGTGGGTGACTGGATGCTCAGTTTGACACCCGGCAGATTGATCCCCTGCCGGCTGCGAATCGTGCCGCCCGCCATCACGACCATCGTGGCGGTATCTGCCGTTTTTTCCACCACCATCATCCCGACCGTGCCGTCGGCCAACATCACGCGGTCGCCCTCCGACAGTTCATCGATCAGCGTCGGGTAGTTCGATGTCAGGTGATCGGGCCGCTCCGATACATCGCCGCGAATGAATGTGAACCGCTGCATATCGAAACAGTTGAGTGGTTCTTCGGCCAACTCACCCAGTCGAATTTTAGGCCCCGCCAGATCAACGAGAATACCCACCGAACGATCGACCTGCCTCGCAACGCTGCGAATCATCGCCACCTGCGCGCGAATGGCCTCTTCGTCCACGTGCGCCGTGTTCAGCCGAAAAACGTCCGCCCCGGCCGCCAGCATTTCGATCAGCATATTCTCGTCGCTGCTCGCTGGACCGAGCGTCGCAACGATCTTCGTCCGCGCACGACGTAGCGGCAATTCCTTTTTGGCCATGGCAGA
>CALBTA010000403.1 GCA_937967755.1 uncultured Planctomycetaceae bacterium
GTGTGGTTCCTGCTTGGACAAAAAGTCCGGCGCCCGGGATTTGGGTTGCGGGCTGGACATTGTCGATAGGATCATGGAGCCGGGCAGTGACGCCGACTATGCCGACAAGCTGCCTGACCACATGGTCTACCAGTACGACAGCGCCTACCACGGCAAAACGGCAAAGCGTTCCATCGAAGGCCCGCAAATCTGCACGAAGGCGGGCCGCGTCGAAACGGAGATCATCCGCGGCATCGATTTTACCGCCGTGAAACTTTCTTACCGTTACACGTTGGCCGCGCCGCCGCACAAACCTGGCTCGCTGTGGACCCAGACGCTGGTGTTTCCGCACGGCCAACGTTACTTCGTCAGCAGCGACCGCATCGACGCGGTCAACTCCAGCGAGGCGATGTTCCTGAGGATCGACATGCCAGGCCACATCAAGCACAACGCCGGCGATTCGTTTAGTGAAGTCTATCTCAGCTATCACGGCCGCATCGAATCCAAATCGTTCGCCGAAGACTTCGCGCCAGAACAGCGCTTCAACTTTCGCCGCGATACGTGGAGCAAGAAACATGATGAACCACCCCAACGTTTCATCCGCGCCTACCGGGTAAGAGACAAGGAATCCGGCAAGCCCGGGCCTTGGCTGGCCGGCATGACGCTTGACCCATCGGTCGTGCACGAAGCGTGGTGCCATCAGCGGGGCTACGTCTGCATGATCGAAGAGTTCGGCGGAGAACCGATCACCGCGGGCGAGTCGTTCGGTGCCGCGTTCATCGTCGGTTGGTTTGACGACATCGACCAAATGCACAAAGTCTACGACGCCCACCGCGGCCACCGTGGTTTGGAAGTTGAAAAGTCGGGCTGGAAGTTGACGAAACATGTTGACAAGCCTTAAGTCAAAGGCACACAAGGACAACCCCCGATGGCGAAACCTCAATTCGATCCGGTCTTCCTCCACGCCCGGCGTGAAGCGTTGTACATCTTAGGGTTGTTCGTTTTCTGCTTCGCCTGGGCGATGGGTGTTTACCTCGTGGATGGTTACTATCCACGCGGCGACATCCCCGCGGAAATCGCATTGGTGTTCGGCATGCCGCGGTGGGTCTTTTGGGGCATCTTGGCACCTTGGTTGTTCTGCATCGGATCGACGGTTTGGTTCGTATTCTTCTTCATGAAGGACGACGACCTCGGCGAAGCCGACGGTGACAAGGTGAACGGGTGACACGGTGACACTCCTCTTCGCATCGACTGGCGGCAACAGCGGCGCGCTCATCGTCTTCTGCCTCTACATGTTGGCAGTCTTCGCGATGGCGGCGTTGTCGCATCGGGTGTTGGCTAGGCGGAAGTTTCTCAGCGAGTATTTTCTCGGTAGCCGTTCGCTCGGCGTGTGGGCCTTCGCGCTGACGTTCGCCGCGACCAGCGCCTCGGGCGGAAGTTTCATGGGCTTTCCGGCGGTCGTCTACGGGCATGGCTGGGTCGTGGCACTGTGGATCGGCAGTTATATGGTGGTGCCGATTCTGGTGATGGGCCTGTTGGGCAAGCGAATCAATCAACTCTCGCGCAAGACCGGCGCCATCACGCTGCCCGACTTGCTGCGAGACCGCTTTGAAAGCGCACCGCTGGGCGGGCTGGCGACGTTTCTGTTGGTCTTCTTCGTCACGATCAATCTCGTCGGCCAGTTCAAAGCCGGCAGCGTCATCTTGCAGGCGCTGCTGCACGACGTTCCGCAATACCAGGCGGCCGTGGGCCGGTTTGGAGAGTTGCTCCGCGGTGTTCCTTGGCTCGCTTCGCAGGAAGTCTCGCCCGGCCCTTTGCTTTGCCTGCTGGGGTTCGGCGTCGGCGTGATCGTCTACACCACCTACGGCGGTTTCCGTGCCGTGGTGTGGACCGATGTGCTGCAAGGGGTCGTGATGATCGGCGGCGTGGTTATCATGCTGCCGTTGGCCATCTACTACGCCGGCGGGCTGGCGGGTGCGACGCGCGACATGGCCGATCAGACGCCGCCGCGCGAAGTGACGCTGCGCGTCGCCCGATCGGCAACCGGTGATACTGAATCCAATCATGACATCCTCCCTTCTGGAACATGGTTACAAATCGCCGCAACCGACGATCAGCCGCGCCGGCTATTCCGCACCAGCGCCCGCGGCCATTTCGCCGATGGCACGCATGGGCAACTGGTTCGCACGTCGGCCGATTCCAAAGACGAAACCCGCTTCGACATTCCGGCCTATGAAATCACGACGGCGAAACAAATTGACCAAATCAAAGTCTCCCCACACTTGCTCGATCACAACGTCACCGCCGTTGGCCGCGGCAAGCGCTATGCGTTCGGCGCTGGCGAGCGTAACACCTACGTCACCGGGCCAGGGCCCAGCCTGGCCGATGAAGCAGGCTTCCTGCCGCTGTCGCTAGCCATGTCGTTCTTTCTGATGTGGACGTTTTCCGGTGCCGGCCAGCCGGGCAACATGGTTCGGCAGATGGCGTTCAAAGATTCCCGCACGCTGCGCTACGGCATTCTTACGCTTTGCTTTTACTACTCGCTGATTTACTTTCCGCTGGTCGTCATCTTCTGTTGCGCCCGGGTGATTCTTCCCGGTTGGGAAATCGACCCCGACCGTATCATGCCCGAGATGGCCAAAACGCTCACATCGTCGGCTGGCTTCCCCTGGTTGGCCGGGCTGCTGGTCGCCGCCCCGTTCGCCGCGGTGATGTCGACCGTCGACAGCTTCCTGTTGATGAGCAGTTCCGGCGTCGTCCGTGACATCTACCAACGCAACATCAACCCGGCCGCGTCGGAAAAAACAATCAAACGCCTGACGTACATCGTCACGCTGGCCATCGGCAGCGCGGCCATGTTTGCGGCGATCAACCCGCCGAAATATTTGCAACAAATCATCATCTTCACCGGCAGCGGGCTGTCGACCAGTTTTCTGGTTCCGGTCGCGTTGTCGCTGTACTGGCCGCGCTTCAACCGGGCCGGCGCGATCAGTTCGATGCTGGCCGGCTTCGTCAGCTACACATCGCTCTACGCGGTCGGCTTCGCCCAAAGCGGTTATGAACAAATGCAACCGCTGCAACTCGGCAACTTTCACCCTTTCGTCATCGGAGCAATCGTTTCGCTTTCAACCGCCATCACCGTCACACTCCTCACCCGCCCGCCTGAAGAACACCTGACGCGCAAGTTCTTTTACAAACCGTAGGCCGCGTTTCTCCGAAACCGGCCACCGTGCAACGAGTGATCCGGCGGCATAGAACGGACCTCCAGGTCCGCACACGACGGGCTGCAAATTTCGCACTCCGCATTTCTATAAGACATTCGGAATGGAAATCGCTGCGGGATGAAAAATTAAAAAACCGGGTGGAAATGCGCTGCTTCCGGAGCCTGGCGGTCTTCGCTACGCGATGAAATCTCTCGAATTCGGGCGATTCACGAACCCGAGGGCGGGGTGATTCGGTAGAATGGAACGCTTGCCCGCTTGCGGCTGTCGGCTTGCCGCCGCCGAAACTCCAACGCCTGTTCAACGAAGGAACTTCCCATGCAACTACTCGCTGAGAATCGCCGGATTGCCACTTTTCTGATTGGGGCGGTGCTGTTTGCATCGGGGGCGATTGCCTTGCGGGCCCAGGATGAAGAGAAAAAGGAAGACCCGTACGCCGTGCCGGCAACCGATGACGTGGAGGAGTTGCTCACGTTCATTGAGGATGTTCGCGACCTGAAACCCTTCGGGCGCCCGCGAGGCCCGGCTGAGTATCGGGCGCTCAAGCGCTATCAAGCCAAAGCCCCGGCCGCAATCGCCGCGGCTTCGGAAAAGATCCTCGCCAAGGCTGATAAAAAATCGACCGAGTACGCCGACGCGTCGGCCTACCTGCTGGAATCAAAGGTGATGCACTTCATCGACGCCGACGAGGAAGAGCGCGAGAAGATCGTCGCGGCGGTCAAAAAGCATATGGAAGAATACGGCGTCCGCCGGGACGAAGCGGGCGTGGCTTACGGGATTTCGCAAGCGCTCGAACGGGAAAACCCGAAGCTGGCCGCGGCGGCGTACACCGACTTCGGGAAACTGGTGAAGACCAGCGAAGACGAAGAGCTGCGCGAGCTGGCGAAGCTGTTCGAAGGACCCGGCCGCCGGCTGGGGTTGGTCGGCAGCGAAATGGAAGTCTTTGGCACCACGCTGGAAGGGGAAGAGTTCGACTGGGAGAGCCACCGCGGCAAAGTCGTGCTGATCGATTTCTGGGCCACCTGGTGCGGGCCTTGCTTGGCGGAGATTCCGAGTTTGAAAGAAGCCTACGACAACTACCACGACCAAGGCTTCGAAATCATCGGCGTGAACATTGACGAGCGCAAGATAACGACTGAGCAATACCTGGAAAAGAACCCGCTGCCTTGGCCGCAGTTGTTCCAAGAGGAAGAAGGCAACGAGTTGGCCGAACACTACGGCGTCAACGCGATTCCGTTCATCGTACTGGTCGGCAAGGACGGCAAGGTAATCGCCACCGATGCCCGCGGCCCCAAGCTGCATAAGCACCTGGAAGAAATCTACGGCCCGCCGCAAACGAAGGAAGCAGACGACAAGGAAGGCGAAGAAGAATAGAACAGGGCACAGGAAAAAGTAGAACGGATCGCCGATCCGTTCTGCTTTTTCTATGTTAGGTGCACTCGTTCTGTAAGACGAAGTGTCACTCCGTCTGGACGCAGTACTCTCAATCCAATTAAGAATCTCATGTCTCAATTCATTCGCGGTTTGTTGTTTCTGATGCTCGCAACGTCGTTGCTGATGCTCTCTACCGGTTGCGGGCCGAAGGATCCGGTCTCTTCGGCCAATAGCGGGCTGCGGCCTGCTGGCGAAGACGACGACAACGGGCCGGGCGACGGCGAAGAAGCAACCGACGGCGACAGCGATGGCGATAACGCCGACGGGCGAGGCGGGCAGGAACAGCCGGAAGACGATCCGGTCGTCGTCAAGCCGCCCCCGACCGTGCCGGATGAACCTTCGCCCGCGGAGGAAATTTCGCTGGAAGTGCCCGATGGCGACACGGCTGAGCTGACTGCGTTCCTCGATAAGATCAACGACCACCTGACGAAGGTGATCCGCGAGACGCAAGAGAAACCACCAACGCCCGCGGAGCAAGAAGGCTTGATGAAGGAGTTGACCGCGATTCTAACATCGCGGCTAACGGCGGCGGAAAAACTGCTCGAGCGCGAAGATGTCGAGGACGAAACCCGTCTGGCGGCCAGCGATTCGGCGTTCGATTCGCTGAACTTCATGCAGCAGATCGGCAAGGAAGATGCCGACGAGCGAACGCTCGCCCTGGCGAAGAAGCTGGCCGACGATCCCAACGACGGCATCCGCCGCACGGCCGTGGCGGTGCTGCTGGACGACGAGATCGAGAAGGTCGCTTTCGGCGATGAGAAGGACGCGGCCAAGCTGATCGAGCATATGAAAGTCGTCTTCGTCGGCACGCCTGACGACGTCAGCATGCGGCGGTTCGAATCGTCGCAGGGCGCCGCCCAGGCGCTGATTCGCGATGAAAACCTTTCGCAAGCGATCGAGATCGTCGAAGTGATGGGTGCGCATTTGCAGAAGGCCGATCACCCTCAAATTGCTCAGGCGGGCGACAGCCTGTTGGAGCAGGCGAAGATCATGAAGCTGGACGACGCGGTTCGCCGCGTGCAGGCGGACGTCGAAGGGGCGGAGAGGGACCTGCGTGCGATGGCCGAAAAGCTGCTGACCGCTGACGACGGCGACGCCCGCACGATCTACGACGCGCCCCCGCCCGAGATCGTCGCGTTCACCACGTCGCCCGACGGCGGCTGCTGGGCCGCCGCGCTGGCCTCCGAGGCGAGCCAGGTGCAGACCGGCGCCACCTGGGCGGGGCCCCGGGC
>CALBTA010000404.1 GCA_937967755.1 uncultured Planctomycetaceae bacterium
GCGTGGTTAGAAGTTGCCAGCGAAGGCGGTCATCATGTCAATGCGATCAGTCAGGCCAAGATCAGCCACGTCCTTCACTTCGAACGTCACATTCGTCAGCTTTCGGCGCTGGGCGTCCGCATTTGCACGGTCGATGGCTTCTTCCGAAAAATCAAACCCTGCAAACGAACTGTTGGGGAACTTCTCCGCCAAAGCGATCAACGCCCGACCCGATCCACAACCGATATCGGCCACATCGATGCCCAGGTTCAAGTGCTGCTCAACCTCAGGCACCAGCGGTAAGATGTGATCGGAAAGCGCATTCACGACGCTGGCGTCGCTTTCTTCGGCCATCACTTCATGGAACCGCTCGAAGGCCGCATAGTGAACTCCGCCGCCGCGATGGAAACAATCAACGATGTCGGATTCCACCCTACCGAGTACGGCAATCCACTGCATCGTCGCGGCGAAGTTTTCAACGTTCGTATCGCGGGTGAGCAACGCCGCATGTTCAGCCGGCAGCTTGTAGGTTTGGTTCGCGGGATCGTATTCAACAATTCGCCCCGTCACCATCGCTCCCAGCCATTCGCGGACATAACGTTCATCCAAGTCGGCGGCCGACGCAATCTGCCGTCTGGTCGAAGGTTGCATTCGGCTCATCGTATCGAACAGGGCGGTCCGGTGGCCCATCGAAATCATCATTGAAAGACCAGCGCTGTTGAGCAACTCCGTCAGGCGCTGGCCGAATGCTTCCGTTTGCTGTTCGTTGATCGACGGTACACAGTTCGTACACATGGCTCAGTTCCTTTAGCTGGCTGCGAGTTAGGGCGTAGGAAACGCAAGAATCGGGAAGATGAGTCTGGCCGGAATTTGCGCAAATTCCACCCGGCGATGGGAAACGGCCATCACGTCCGCTATGCTGATAGAAGATTCAATTCTAGTAGGCAATTCGCACCGTGCCCCGAGGTGTTACTGTGGTTCGAAAGTTTTTTTGTGGAATCCTGATCGCGTTGCCGGTTTGCTATTCACTCAGCGGCACGTTGCTTCGTGGCGAAGAGGCTCCGCCGAACATCTTGCTCATCATGGCCGACGACGTCGGGTGTGAGACACTAGGCTGCTACGGAGGTTCGTCGTATGAGACGCCGCGGATCGACCGGCTCGCCGCCGAAGGGATGCAGTTCACCCATTGCTACAGCATGCCGGTTTGCCACCCGACGCGCGTGACGCTGCTTTCAGGGCGTTACCCGTTCCGCTTGGAAAATCCGAAGTGGGGTTCGTATCCGAAGGATGAAGAAGCGAAGTCGCTGGCCGCGGCGATGAAGCGGGCTGGCTATGCCACGGCGGTGGCGGGCAAGTGGCAGTTGACGTTGCTGAAGCGCGATCCCCAACACCCGCACCGGATGGGTTTTGATGAGTACTCGCTGTTCGGCTGGCACGAGGGTGCGCGGTACCACGACCCATTAGTCTGGCAAAACGGAGAGATTCGCGCCGACACCAAGGGCCAATACGGCCCGGATCTGTACGTCGAGTTTCTAATCGATTTCATCAAACGAAATCGCGAGCAGAAATGGTTCGCGTTTTACTCCATGGCCCTCTGCCACGACGTTACCGACGACCTCGGCCGACCCGTTCCGCACGTGCCGGGCAAGGATCGGTATCTGACCTACGCCGAAATGATGGCCTCGATGGACCTTTGCATCGGGCGGCTGGTCGCGGCGGTCGATGAGATGGGCTTGAAGAAAAACACGGTCGTGATGTTCACGACTGACAACGGCACCGCAGGGCGATCGAAGCTTCGGGCCGTCGATGGCAAGAACAAGTTCGAATACGAAAAAGTGCTGTCGAAGTTCGACGGCCAGTTGATCCCCGGCGGCAAAGGATCGCTGGCCAACGGCGGAACGAACGTGCCGCTGATCGTCCGCTGGCCGAAGCAGATCAAACCGGGGTCGCGATCCGGTGAACTGATCGACTTCACCGATTTCTACACCACGGTCACTGACTTGGCAGGTCAAGAGGTCGAAGGTCGAGAGGCTCTCGACAGTCACAGTTTCGCGGAACTGCTGCGCGGCGATGATGCTTTTGAGCCGCGGCAGTTCGCGTTCGCCCAAGGACGTAACGGGAGGTGCTGGGTGCGGACGCAGCAGTTCAAGCTTTACAACGACGGCAAGTTTTACGACGTCGCCGCCGACCCGCGCGAGCAAAAACCAATCGCCCTTGAGAAACAATCCGGCGATGCCCGCAAAGCGAGAAAGCTGCTTGCCGAAGCACTCACCGAGTTAAACTTTCCTGAATGAAACTTCCCAGCGAGGAACAACCGATGCGACGAGTCGCCATAGCAACCATCTTGTGTTTGATAGCCGGCCTGCTGCTGGCCGCTTCGCCCATGCACGCTGAGGACGACCCGGCGGTGAAAACGCCGACCTTTCCCGCCACCGATTGGCCTTGGTGGCGCGGCCCCAACCGAGACGGCGTTGCCCACCCCGATCAATCTCCGCCGACGACCTGGAACGCCAAGCAGAACGTGGTTTGGAAAGCGCCCGTCCCCGGCCGCGGGCATAGCTCGCCGATTGTCGTCGGCGAGTGCGTCTACTTGACGACCGCCGATGAGAAAGCGCAGGTGCAAACGGTACTCTGCTACGACCGCGAAACAGGCGAACTGAATTGGAAGACCGACGTTCACCAGGGAGGCTTCCAGTTCAAAAACAAGAAAGCCTCGCAGGCTTCCAATTCCGTGGCCTGCGACGGCGAGCGGTTGTTCGTCAATTTCTTCAGCGACAAACAGGCCCGCACCACGGCCCTCGATCTCGACGGCAAAGTGCTGTGGACGACGAAGATCAGCGACTACGTGCCGCACCAAGGCTACGGCTCGTCGCCGGCAGTCTATGGCCCGTTGGTGATCGTGTCGGCAGACAACAAACAGGGTGGGGCCATCGCGGGGCTGCGGCGCGATTCGGGCGAAGTCGTTTGGCGGCACGATCGCCCGAAGGAGCCGAACTACTCGTCGCCGGTGATCCACCACCTCGATGGCAAAGATCAACTGATCTTCACCGGTTGCGATCTGGTCAGCAGCTACGCCCCGCTGACTGGCAAGAAGCTGTGGGAAATTGACGGGGCGACAACCGAGTGCGTCACGACCACGCCCACCGATGGCAAACACATTTTCTCCAGCGGCGGTTACCCCAAAAACCACGTCGCTGCCATCATCGCCGACGGCAGCGGCAAGATCGCCTGGGAAAACACCACGCGGGTTTACGTCCCCTCGATGATCGTTCAAGCCGGCCACCTTTACGCGGTGACCGATGCCGGCGTGGCGGTCTGCTGGGACGCTTCGACCGGCCAGGAAAAATGGAAGGGCCGCCTCGGCGGAACGTTCAGCAGTTCGCCCGTCCTGATCGGCAAGCACATCTACGCCACCAACGAAGAAGGCAAAACGTTCATCTACACCGCCAGCCCCCACAAGTTCGAACTGGTCGCTACCAACCAACTCGGCAACCAGGTCTTCGCGACCCCGGCGTTCGTAGGCAGCCAAATCTTCACCCGCGTCGCCGAAAAACAAAACGGCAAGCGTCAAGAAACGCTGTATTGCTTGGGTGAGTAAGTTCATGACCAAGGCCAATCGTTAATCCTGCTCCTTCTGGGGGAGGGTAGGGTGAGGGCAAAAGCAAATGCCGAAGTTATTCCTGGGCCGCTCTTAAGTTGGCACGAAGTGTAAGGGTTGCGGTTCACGCAACGGACATCGCTGTTGAAGGCTGAAGTGTTATGTCAGCGCTCCAACCGATCGTCCACCCTCGTCCGCGGCACCGGGCGATGCCCAATACCTGTCGGTTGGTTTTCGGTCTTGTTCCCTCTCTTACGACCTTCCACATGATTGCGAGAGGGTTAGGGTGAGGGAAGTTGTTTTGCAACACGCGTGTTGCAAAACCCTGGAAGTTTTGCAACGGAACGACCGCCTCCAGGGTCCCGTTTCTTGTTGCAAAACCTCTCGCATTCGTGCAACACGCCCGTTGCAAAACTCTGTGGGAGGCGACTCTCGTCGGCGACCGTAGCGGGGGCTTCCA
>CALBTA010000405.1 GCA_937967755.1 uncultured Planctomycetaceae bacterium
ACCGCGAAGTAATTCTCTACGGCGAAGTCCATGAACTGCGGCGTTAGGCCCGGCTCGCGGTTTTCGTAGTAACAGAGGTTGCGGACTTGCAGCAGCAGGTCCCGGGGCTGGCAGCAGCGGAACGGTCGGTTGGTCGGCTTGTAGTGCGTATCGATCAGGTAGGTGACGACCGCATCATCGTATTCCAACCCCATGATTGGGCACATGATCTTGAACAGTTCGCGGAATTCATCTTCCGTCGGATCGGTCACTTCGATCTTGTACGGAATCCGGCGAAGGAACGCGTCGTCGCAAAGATCCTTCGGCTCCAGGTTGGTGGAAAAAACAATCAATTGATCGAATGGCACTTGAATCTTCTTACCGTTAGGCAGATTGAGAAAATCGTATCGTTTTTCCAGCGGCACGATCCAACGGTTCAGCAACTCGTCCGTGCTCATCCGTTGCCGGCCGAAGTCGTCGATGACCAGCGTGCCGCAGTTGCTTTTTAGTTGCAGCGGCGACTCGCTGATACCTGTCGACGTGTTCATCGTCACTTCCAGGTTATCCATCGTCAGTTCACCGCCGACAACAATCGTCGGCCGGCGGATGCGAACCCAGCGTTGGTCGATCTTTTCGTGCTGCAAGAGCCCTTCGTTCTTGGGCAGCGGCACTTCTTCGTGATTACTGGGGTCGAACATCCGCATGATTTCGCCGTCAACGCCGATAGCCCGCGGAATCCAAACGGTTTGCCCGAAAGCGCCGGTGACACGTTCGGCGATCGATGTTTTTCCGTTGCCGGGCGCTCCGAACAGAAACAGCCCGCGGCCTGAGTTGATCGCCGGGCCCAATCGCCGCAGCATGTTCGGGTTGATCAACAAATCTTCAAAGGCCTTCTTCAGGTCATCAACTGTCGGGTGTTGTTCGGTGAGCGACTGTGCTTTGACGCTGTCAATGTACTCACTGAGATCGACCGGGGCGCTGCCGAAGTAGGTGCAGTGCTCGACCATCCGCCTGGCCCGCTCACGGCCGATGTCGGTCATTTCGTAAACGTAATCGTTCATCGTGGCCGCGCCTTTGTGCACGATGAGTCGTTCCTGCTTGATGTTGGCCAGCATCTTTTCGATCAGCACGAATGGCAGCTTCACCTGGTCGGCGATCTCTCGCCCGGTTGCTTCGCCGCGGCTGAGCAGATACTTCAGTGCCAGCGACGAGACTTCGCTTTCGGTCAACTTCGCTTCGCGATAGGTTTTCGGTTCGCGGGGGAAGAAGCTGGCGTCGGCATCGTAAGTGACTTCGATTGGGTCGTCTTCCGAAGGCGGCGCCGCGGGTTCTTCCACGCCCTCAGCAATCGCATTGATGCGGTTGAGCATGCTGTCAAGCTTATCGCCAGCGCCGCTGCCTTCTGACTGGCCAACGTCGTACTGTGGGGCCTTCGCGGCGACGCTGTCCCACGGTTGGCTTCCCCCGCCCCCTTTGGCGAGTTTTTCCAACAGTTCGTTCACCGAAGCAGTAGCGTCCGACATAGCCTCACCCAAAATCAGTAAGAATCGTGGCAAGCGCGCAAGGCGCGCCTTCGCCCAAGAATGCAAACGTCTTCAACTCTACGACCTGAATGGAGCAGCGGCAACGAATTGAAGAACGATCAGCCTGTTCGCATCGGGCTGTATCGATTGTACGGACGCTTCGCGCATCTTGCCCGTGAGAATCGCCGAAGCTATTCAACGTTGCGACCTATATTTCGATGGCCAGTATTCCCTTCGAAGAACGCAAATGTCCGCTGCACTCAAATCCGATACGATCAACATCATCGACGCCGCAGCGACGCCGGCGCTGGCGAAGTTGTTTGGGCAAATTGGCAAGCTGACAACGCTGCCGGCATCGGCGCAGCGCATCATGGAAGCGGCCACCGACCAATCGGCCGGAGCTGGCGAACTGCTGGAAGTGATCGAAGGCGATCCGGTGCTGGCCGCGAAGATTCTTCGCCGTGTGAACTCGGCCTTTTACGGGCTGCGAAACCGCGTAGAGGATCTGCGGTCGGCGATCAGCCTGATGGGGCCGCGCGAGATTCGCAACCTGGCATTCACCGTTTACGTCTCGCGAATGTTCGACGGCGAATCGTCCCACCGCGACTTCAGCCGCGAAGGGCTGTGGCAGCATTGCGTCGCCGTGGGACAGGCCGCCCGATTGGTGAGCGCGACGTGCCGCTGCGAAAAGCCCGACGAAGCGTACCTGGCCGGCCTGCTGCACGACATGGGTTTGATTCTGCTCGATCAGTACTTGCCGAAAAAACTGATGCGCGTGGTCGACGCGGTCGCCGACGGGGCCGGCACGGTCGAGGCCGAAATGTCGCTGTTGCCGTTCGACCACACGCAGTTGGGTGCTTACGTCGCGATGCAGTGGAACTTCCCACCGGCTGTGATCGCGGCGGCCCGTTACCACCACGACCCGCTGTTCGCCCCTAAAGCCTATCGCCCGATCACATCGATCGTCGCGGTGGCCAACTACCTGTGCCACCGTGCCGACGTGACTTCGCTGGGCGTCGCCAACATCGAAGCCCCTTCCGACGACGTACTAAGCGAAATCCAGATGGATCAAGCCCAACTCACCACCATCTGGGAACAACTACGTGAAGCGCTCGAGTCTTCGCCGAAAATGTAACCTCGCATCCTCTCTTTCCAGTCGGGAGAGGTTTTTTTCTCGTTCCCACGCTCGGCGTGGGAACGTTCTTTAGGCCGCTCTGCGGTCTTGGAGCGAGTACGAAGTTCAAGCGACGCAGAGCGTCGCGGGCATCGCGTTCCCACGCCGAGCGTGGGAACGAGTAGAAGAAATCGGCTACGATAACTCGTATGCAATCCTACGATGTCATCGTTTTAGGCACCGGCGGGGTCGGTTCCGCGGCGGCTATGCATCTGGCTGATCGCGGCTTAAGCGTGCTGGGCATCGATCAGTTCGCGCACGGGCACAATCGCGGAAGTTCTCACGGGCAAACGCGGGCAATCCGCATGGCCTATTTCGAACACCCTGATTATGTCCCCCTGTTGCGGCGAGCCTATACTTTGTGGGATGAGTTGGAAGCGGCGTCAGGCCAGCATTTGTTTCATCAAGTTGGCCTGATAGAGATCGGGCCAGCCGACGGCATCGTCGTGCCGGGTGTGCTTCGCGCGGCGAGTGAACATGATTTAGCGGTGGAAGAACTGACGCGCGACGACGTGAAACGGCGCTTCCAGGGTATTGCGATGCCCGAGGACGCGCTGGCAGTCTTCGAACAGAACGCGGGCTTCCTGATGGTCGAAGACTGCGTGTTGGCCCATTTGGCCGAAGCGCAGCTTCGCGGCGCGCAGTTCCGAACCGATCAGCGGGTCATTTCCTGGTCTGCGCCGAATGATGAAACCGTGATCGTGAAAACCGACCGCGAGGAGTACCAGGCTGCCCGGTTGGTGGTCGCCGCGGGTGCCTGGGCGAACTCGATGTTGGCCGAACTGAACATTCCGCTGGAAGTACAACGCAAACATCTTCACTGGTTCGCCGCGAGCGACGATTGCTACCGCGTGGAGCACGGAGCGCCCACGTTCTTTCTGGAACTACCCGACCGGTCGTTCTTCTACGGGTTTCCGCAGACCGACGACCGGGGCGTGAAGGTCGCCGAACACAGCGGCGGGGAGATGGTTCCCGACCCGAGCGAACTGAACCGCGACGTGGACCCACAGGACCGCCAGCGCGTCGAAGCGTTCATCGCCAAGTTTCTTCCAGGTGTGACGCTGCAGCCGACGAAGCACTGCGTTTGCATGTACACCATGACCCCTGACGATCACTTCGTTGTTGATCTGCATCCACGGCACCCGCACGTTTGCTTCGCCGCCGGCCTCAGCGGGCACGGCTTCAAGTTCACGCCGGTGTTGGGCGAAGCACTCGCCGACTTGGCAACCACCGGCAAGACCGATTTGCCCATCAGTTTCTTAAACAGCCAGCGTTTCGCAGTGTAGAACAATTGTCCTCAATTGTTCTGAAGCGCCCGCTCGCACGCGCGGCGGGAACATTTCTCAAAAAACTACCCGCGCGTGACCTATCGTGTCCGCCCGCCCGCGATATTCCTTGTAGTGAGGGAGAAAACGACGCTCCCACCACCAATACCCACCAACATATCGCGATAAGGGGTTCACCATGGCGAAGTTCTACGTTCAATCAGGCACGTTGAAGATGGTTGTTCACGCCGACGGAGCAGACCGGGCGGCGTTGTGGGCGGCCCACCAGGCGCTGGCCCAGGTACTTCCGGTTTTTGACGACGAGGAGCTGTCTCCGCTGGAAAAACAAGCGGTCGCCACATTCCGCGGCACGTTGGTGCTGGACGAAACGATTCGCCTAAGCCAGCGCGGCTACGACCGCGACGACGCGCTGGTCGTGCAAACTTCCGACGTCGTCACCGAGTGGAGCCAACTGGTCATCGCTCTGCAAAAGATCGAAGCGGTCGTAGCCACCGACGAAGGCAGCGAAGAACTTTCCCTGGCGATCTAGCGGGAGCGGTTGTGGCAAGCGACTACTTGCTGGCCGAATTCGTGGAGTACTACAACCACACGCGATCAAGCATGGTTCGTGACCATCTGCCGCCCGTTCGGAAAGTTCCCGACGAGGTAGACACGCTAAGGCTGGATCAAATCGAAGTCCGTTCCCACATCGCCGGGTTCTCGCGGTAGTTGTCCGGCCCGAAGGCGTACTCCCGCAACGGGTCGTCGTCGGCGTCGCTTTCTTCGTGCAAGCGCTGGAAGTCGTACAAAAACCGCCGGACTTCGGCCGGCGTCTCTTTCTGCACGCGCTGGCCCTGCGCGTTGTAGGTGAAGTTCACGTCACCCGCCGGCGGCTGGGACTGGGTCATTCGACCCGTCTCGTCCCAGACGTAGTCTACTGGGTGAGAATTTCTCGAACTCAGGTTAGCGCCATCTGCCTGTTTGGGCCATTTTATCACGCACGTCGGTCAAGAAAAGCACAAACTCGTAGGGACCGGCACGAGGCAATTCGCGTGCGCATTGTCGTCGGGCCGGGGTAGTTCGACGGCCTGTCGCCGCTGCTGCACGACGATGGCTGTCAGCGCAACACGGTGGGCACCCAAGGAATCAACGCCACGACAACCAGGCAACCCCCGCGCCGAACAGGATTGAACTTATCCTCGTATCTTTCACACGCGCCGCCCCTGAAGTGCACGTAAGAGACAATTGCCGCACAGTTGACCGTTGCGTTGGACCCGATGAAAATTGAAGGCTCGCCAGGTAGTCACGCCGCGCGAGGCATTCACTTCGGCGTAGCAAACTCGCAGTATCAATCACGCACTCTTTCGGATGAAGTAGGAATCAATCTCGTGAACCCTGAATCTGAACCCGGAATCTGAATCTACAAGTCGCAGCCTGTTGGCCCTCGGCGATACAAGATCGAACGCAAACCTTTAATCTCCAGTCTCTCTTCCATGACTACCCTCCTCATCGCCGTTGGTGCTTTCTTTGGCTATATCATTGCCTACCACACCTACGGCAAATGGTTGGCCCGCCGCATCTTTGGGCTGGACCCTAAGGCAAAGGTGCCCAGCGAGCAATTGCGCGACGACATCGACTACGTGCCGACGAAGAAGGAAGTCATCTTCGGCCACCACTTCACCAGCATCGCGGGGACGGGGCCGATTGTTGGGCCGGCGATTGCCGTGTTTTGGGGCTGGCTGCCCGCGCTGTTGTGGGTGTTGTTCGGATCGATCTTCATCGGGGCGGTGCATGATTTCGGGGCGCTAGTCGTATCGCTACGCAACCGAGGGCAAACCGTCGGCGAAGTGGCGGGGCGGCTGATCAACCCGCGGGCGAAGGTGCTGTTTCTGCTGATCCTGTTTTTCGCGTTGACGATAGTGCTGGCGATTTTCGGCTTGGTGATTGCCGCCATTTTCAAGATGTACCCCGAAGCGGTGCTATCGGTCTGGATCGAAATTCCGCTCGCCCTGCTCATCGGCTGGTGGGTTTACAAGCGCAGCGGAGGGCTGCTGATCCCTTCGCTCATCGCGTTGGCGCTGATGTACGTGGCGATCTACGTCGGCGTTTATTACCTGCCGTCGGCCACGCCGCTTGAGATGATCAACTATTGGATACCCGGTGTGCTGCCGCAGACAGCCGATGGGGCGCTCGACCAAACCGGCTACCTGAACCCGGTCGTGCAATGGACCGTGATCTTGCTGGTGTACTGTTATATCGCATCGGTGCTGCCAGTCTGGACGCTGCTGCAGCCGCGCGATTACATCAATAGCCACCAGCTCATTCTGGCCCTCAGCCTGTTGGTCGGCGGGCTGCTTGTCGCCGGGCTGACGGTCAGCGAAGCGAACATCACCACCGCAGCCCCGGCGATCCAACAAACCGAAGTCGCTTACGCCCCGCCAATTTGGCCGTTTCTGTTCATCACCATCGCCTGCGGGGCGATCAGCGGGTTCCACTGCCTTGTTTCCAGCGGAACCTCCAGCAAGCAATTGGCCTGCGAACCCGACGCCCAATACGTCGGCTATGGGGCGATGCTGCTCGAAGGGGGCCTGGCGGTGATCGTCATTCTGGCTTGCTGCGCCGGCGTGGGGATGGGGAAGTTTGAACGCGTCGAAGGCAGCTATGCGTTCGCGCCCGTCATCGACGAAGCCACGGGCGAGCATTTGAAAGGCACGGCCGCGTGGAACACCCGATACGACGCCGAGAAAGGCTGGGGCGCATTCGGGCTGCCGGCCAAGGTCGGGGCGTTCATCGAAGGGGGCGGCAACTTTTTAACCACGCTGCGAATTCCCGGTACGCCGATCGGCATTCCGTTGGAGTTCGCCATTGGCATTGTCGCAGTGCTGGTCGCCAGCTTCGCCGCGACGACTTTAGATACCGCCACTCGGTTGCAGCGGTACGTCATTCAAGAGTTGGCCGCCACAGTCCGTTTCACCCCGGCGACGAATAAGTTTGTCGCCACGGCGATCGCGCTGCTTTGCGGAGGGGCGATGGCGATGCTTTCCGCACCGGGTAAAGAACCTGGCAGCGGAGGGCTGATCCTGTGGCCGCTGTTCGGGGCGACCAACCAACTGCTCGCCGGGTTGGCGTTCATGGTGATCGTCTTCTACCTCTGGCGGCGCAACAAGCCGATCTGGTTCGCCGCCATTCCCATGGTCATCATGATCATCCTGCCGGCTTGGGCTTTGTTGTGGCAGATGTTCACAACCGCCCCGCTCAAACCCGACGGCCCACCCGGAGGCTGGTTCTGGCCGTTGTATGGGATGATTTCCGGCGAGGCCCCTTGGGCCTGGAACAACTCGCACCTGCTGTTCGGCATCGGACTATCCGCCTTTGGGCTGCAAATTTGGATGGTCGCCGAGGCCCTGCTGCTATGGCCCAAGGCCAAA
>CALBTA010000406.1 GCA_937967755.1 uncultured Planctomycetaceae bacterium
AGGAATTTCGCCGCGCTTGCGCCGGCAGACCATCGCCGACATCGCAGCGCTCAATTGTTGGCTCTAAAAACAAGCCGCCGCCACCGAGATTGACGCCCGCATCAGCCAGTTCGAAATGGCCGCGCGGATGCAAACAAGTGTGCCGGAACTAGCGGATTTCAGCAACGAGCCGCGGCACATCTTGAAGTTGTACGGCGACGACGTCACCCAGCCTGGCAGCTATGCCTACAACGCGTTGATGGCCCGGCGGCTGACCGAACGCGGTGTGCGGTTTGTGCAACTCTTTCAAGGGGGCTGGGATCAGCATTCGAACTTGCCCAAGAATATTGAGGAGTACTCCGCCTACACCGATCGTGCTAACGCCGCGCTGCTGACCGACCTGAAGCAACGCGGCTTGCTGGAAGACACACTGGTCATTTGGGGCGGAGAGTTTGGGCGCACTGTGTTCTGCCAAGGCAAGCTCACCCAAGACAACTTCGGACGAGAGCACCACCACCTTGGGTTCACGATGTGGCTGGCGGGTGCTGGTGTTCGCGGCGGCACAACGCATGGCGCGACCGACGAGTGGGGTTTTCGCGCCGTCGACGGCCGGGTGCCCGTGCATGATTTCAACGCCACCGTGCTGCATCTGCTGGGCATCGATCACCACGACCTGACGTTTCGCTTCCAAGGCCGCGACTTTCGGCTGACCGATCTGGCCGGCCGGGTCGTGAAAGAGATTTAACGCGACCGACAAGAAATAGCCGAGGGCGAAGTACGGCGGGCAAGCTGTGGTCGGCTTGGTCGGGGGTCTTCGCCCTCGGTCGTACGTTTCCACGGATGGATACGTTCGTCGCAGTAACCGTTAGTACAGTACGATCACGTCCAGCCCGTAGTAGAACTGGTTGTCTTCCGTTCCGATGCCGGCGACGGGTGCGAACGGTGTACCCCCTTCGGCCCAATCCCAGCGAATTTCGGGCCGCACGATCAGATTGCAGTTAGGCGTGTAGTTCAACCCCAGCGTGATCGCGTAGTAATCAACATCGTTACCGATGCCCGTTTCGTTCACATCGCTGTTGATGATCCGAACGCCGTCGGCATCGTTGAAACATTCGAAGCGGGAACCCACCTTGTAGCAATCGCTGAGGGTGTAGAACAGGTACTGGTTCACACCGTACCACTCTTCGTGCGTTCCGTTGACCCGGTTGTTGGCATAGTCGCTTTGGAAGACGTACTGCAGACACTCGTTGATTTGGTAATCAACAACAACGCTGTGCATGTAGATGTCGCCCTGGTTGCTGGCCACTCCGCGACGGGCGGTGCCGTCACCGTGATCGCCCCATACGGTTGCGTAAGTCACGGCAAGACAGTCATTCACGCTGTAGCTTGCTCCTCCAAGGAACGTCGAAGCATTCAAGTGATCGCCGAAGTAACTGTCCCAGCCGTTGGTCCAACCAGCCCAAACCGTAAGCTGGTCGCACATTAGCGAACTCTCAGTCAGCACTCCCGTATGGGTGAACGGCTCGCCATAGTACATCGTGTACGCGTGGCTATAGAAGAAGTTATCCGGGGCGGCAACCACTTCGTACCCGATGATCGTGTAGAAGTGCCCGACCTTCACATTGAAATCACTCGTGCCGTATTGAGCGTACAACTGCGGCATCGCGCTGCCGTAGTCGCGCGACGACTGCCAGCGGAAGTCGAACTTCGACTGGTCGCCGAACGCGGTCGTGTCCGGGCCGTCGGCTCCGAAGATATAGTCGACACGGAAACCCCAACTTGGGCAGCAGTCATCGAGGGCTTTCTCGACCGTCAGCCAGTATTGATCGAACGTCGCGCCATCGGCCACGTTGCGGAAGCCCAGCGGCTGGTTGCCAACGCCGTTGTTGGTCCCTTCGCTGTTATCGTAATAGCCGAAGGACATGTGCCCGTAGATATCGATGCAACCGCAAGTGTTGAACAGTCGAACTGGGCACTCCTCTTCGCACTCCTCCTCTTCTTCCTCTTCCATCTCGGGCATTTCGTCCATTGGAAATGCCGCATCCGGAAGGTAGGGAAGCGTTTGGTCGGGCGTCACCCCACCCTGATCGGGGTTGCCCTGATCTGGATCACCCTGATCGGGCATGCCGGTTTGATCCGGGTCCGCGCCGTTTTCGGTGCCGTTATCGTTTCCCGTATCGATGTCCGAAGGGGAAGTCCCGTTGGGCGATTCGGGGTCTTCATCTTGGAACAAATTGAACGCGGCCGGCGATGCCGGAGAAGGCGGCAACAAGCCGTCTTGCGCATAGGCCACCGCGGCGAACGCAATGCTCGCCACCGCCGCGCCGAGTGTTAGCTTCCAGTGGACCTTCATCGTTGGTCTCCTCTCCTAGGAGGGGGCAAACGAAATCAATCGCTTGCCGTGGTTTCGGGGTGGGCAATGGCGGTGCGCGTGGGGAGAGGGCTTTCCTGCCGCCAATCGGTGGGATGCGAACAACAATCACATGCGCTCACACCGCCACAATCGTTCCATCGCGATTTGCCGCCAAAATTATCAGTCGATCCGGCGGGCTCGGCAGAACGCGCACGACTGCACCTATCGAATCAGCCGGAAAATTCTCCACGACCAACCCGCGCAATAATAGTGCACCGGCCACCC
>CALBTA010000407.1 GCA_937967755.1 uncultured Planctomycetaceae bacterium
CCTTGGGACATGGATTAGGTTCGTCTTTGTTGAGTGGAGATATGAAGCATTTGACGTCTAACGAGAGAGCGAGATGAAGTACTTCTCGTGCTCGGAAGCGATATTACTACATGGACGGCGTCCGGGTAAGCGATCATAGGTTTCGCTGGGACCTAAACAGCCTTACCTGTTCGGCCAATTCTTCACCATACGTCATTTCAATGAATCGCAATTGCACCTCTGCTTCCGAGAATTCCGGATGCCGGCGGCGGATCGCGTCGAAAGCCATCTGTTTGACCTGGCGCGAAAGTGCGCACATCTGGCTAATCCGTTCTTGCGGTGTCATCCGCCGCAGGCATTCCAACTGCGCCTCGGCAGCCTCCGGCGAAGTATCAGTCGTGTAGGTGGAAACCGCCATGTTATGAACGCCGTAAAACCTTCAACAAAAGAAAAGCAAGTACCCCCGGCAGGAATCGAACCTGCGACACCGGCTTTAGGAAAGCCGTGCTCTATCCCCTGAGCTACGGGGGCTGATGGTGTTGGTTTAATCGTATCGCTGCGTGCGTAAGGCAGCAAGAAGAGGCGATGAGTGGCTCCGTGCCGTTAATCGGAGAGACAAACTGAAGAAAGGACAAATTCAGTCTACTAACAAGCCAAACGAAACTTTAAATGAGTCGCGTGCCGGTTATTCGGGTCGTGCCGCCCGGGGATGTCGCTTGGCCGGAATCGGGCGGTTTGCTAAGTTGTTTGCTCCTCGGCCCAATTGCTGTCGGCGACCTATGTTTCAAAGTTGCAATCTTTCAACTTGAAACGACCAGAAGCGAACATAGGGGCGAGCGATGAGTCAGGCGACGTTTGAGGCGGCGGAGGATTTGGGAATTACCACCAAAGAAGATTTGCACGGGAAAGGGCACGCGCACCACGAGCCGAACAATCGCACGGTGGTGGTCGCCATCGGCGTCATCCTGGCTTGCTTCGGAATGTCGACCGCTTCCGGGTGGACGTCGCTGATCTTGCCCCACCACGACGACCATGACCACGCGGTCGAGCACGAGCATAACGGTCACGGCCATGGGGAACATGGTCACGCCGATCCGCATGGACACGCCGACGAAGTTTCAGCCGATAGCCACGCCCACGACGGCGCACATGGTTCGATTCCCGCCCTGTACGCGGTGGTTCCGTTTGTCTTCTTACTCGGTTCGATCGCGGTTTTGCCGCTGATTCGGGCGACCGAACATTGGTGGGAAAGCAATCTGCACCGGTTTTACGTCGCTGCGGGATTGGCGCTGATGACGCTGGTCTATTACCTGGTTTTGCATACTGGCGGGGGCGGGGCGAAGGTTGTCTCCGTTTTGCAGCATGCGATCTTGATTGAGTACATCCCGTTCATCGTTCTGCTGTTCGCGTTGTATACGATCTCAGGCGGCATTCGCATCTCAGGCGACATGGCGGCCCACCCTTTGACGAACTCCACGTTCATGTTGGTCGGCGGGCTGCTGGCCAGTTTCATCGGCACGACCGGCGCGGCGATGCTGCTGATCCGCCCGCTGCTGGAAACCAACAAGGAACGCCAGCACGTGCAGCACACGGTGGTCTTTTTCATCTTCATCGTTTGCAACTGCGGCGGCTGCCTGCTGCCCATTGGCGACCCGCCGTTGTTCCTGGGTTATCTGAAGGGCGTCGCGTTCATGTGGACGATGTCGCACCTGTGGCTGCCCTGGCTGGTGGTTAACGCAATCATCCTGGCGGTGTACTACGTTTGGGATCGCTTCTTCTGCTACCCCAAGGAAACGAAAACGGACATCCGCAGAGATGAAACGCAAATCCGCCCGCTGCGTATCGCTGGCCTGTGGCCCAACGCATTGCTGTTGGTAGGTGTGATCTTCGCGGTGGCGCTGCTCGATTCGTCGAAGATGTTTCCCGGCACCACCTGGAAGCCGTGGCCGTTCCTTCGCGAAGCGGTGATGCTCGGCCTGGTGGCGATGTCGCTGGTTCTGGGCAGTAAAGCGATCCGCAGCGCCAACAAGTTCAACTACCACGCCATCATCGAAGTCGCGGCACTGTTCGTTGGCATCTTCATTTGTATGCAACCGGCTTTGGAAATCTTGAATGTGCAAGGGGGACAACTGGGCCTGACCGAGCCGTGGCAGATGTTTTGGGCCACTGGCGGGTTGTCGGCGGTGTTGGATAACGCCCCGACCTACGTTGTCTTCTTTGAAACCGCCGCGACCGATTTCCCCGGAATGAACTTCGCGAGCCTCGTTTCCGACACCGGCGACCAGGCCGCGCGAGCGGCTGAGTTGCTCGTCGGCATCAGCCTGGGTGCGGTCTTCATGGGGGCGATGACCTATATCGGCAACGGGCCGAACTTCATGGTCAAGGCCATCGCCGAGCAGTCGGGGGTGAAAATGCCCAGCTTCTTCGGGTATGTTATCCGCTATAGCCTGCCCGTACTGGTGCCGATTTTCATTCTGGCAACGTTGTTGTTTTTGATATAGACACGGGCAAGAGTGCCCGCGTTACGTGTCAATCGGGCGAGATTGCCGCCCACGATTTGCGTAGTACGGATCGGCGATCCGTGCTACGCAATCCGTCAAGGAAGAAAAGCCGGTGGATTACACCGACATCACAAATGACAAGCAGTTAGCGAAATTCTGCGACCGCGCTGCCGGGGCCGACTTCATCGGATTCGATACAGAGTTCGTTTCAGAAGATACGTACCAATCCGACCTGTGCCTGGTGCAAATCGCCGTTGGGGATGAGTTGGCGGTGATCGATACCAAGGCCATCGATGATGTTTCCCCGTTTTGGGAATTGCTCGCCCGCGGGCCGCACGAAACGGTCGCCCACGCCGCGCGGGAAGAATACTTATTCTGCCGGCGAGTGACGGGCGAGCCTCCGCACAAGTTGCTCGACCTACAAGTCGCGGCCGGGCTGATCGGTTTGGAATACCCGATCTCTTACGGCAATCTCGTCTACAAGCTGGCCGGCAAGTCAGTGCCCAAAGGCGAAACTCGCACCGATTGGCGGCGGCG
>CALBTA010000408.1 GCA_937967755.1 uncultured Planctomycetaceae bacterium
ACCCGCACCCATTCGTGACCCACCCGCGGCTGGATTTGTTAGTCGGTTCCACCAGCCCGCACAAACTGCAAGTGATGGGCTGCACGGTTTGCCACGAAGGGCAAGGCAGCGCGACCGAGTTCAAATGGGTTTCGCACTCGCCCAACACGCAAAAGCAACGGGATGAGTGGCGGAAGGAATATGGCTGGTTCGACAACCACCATTGGATTTACACGATGTTCCCCAAGCGGTTCGACGAATCGTCTTGCCTGAAATGTCACCACAATGTGACCGAGCTTGAGCCGAGCGAGCGATACCCCGAGCCACCCGCGCCGCAATTGATGTCGGGCTACAACACGGTGCGCCGCTATGGCTGTTTCGGCTGCCACGAGATCGTCGGCTACGACGGGCCGGACAAGCGGATTGGGCCTGATATGCGTTTGGAGCCGAATTACTTCGCCGCCGGTGCGCAACTCGTCCACATGAGCGCGCCGCGGATTCCAGAGTTGGAGAAAGAACTGCCTGAGTTGAAATCAACGGTCGAAACCCGGCAGCAGGAGCAGACGGCCGCGCAGACCAAGGTCGACGAGGCGAGCGCCGCCGTGGCTGAGGTTCAGGCGGAACTGAAAGCGCTCCGCACGCCCGAAGAGGAAGGCACCGAGCCCAGCGAAGAAGAGATCGCCGCGACCGAAGAGCGGCTGAAGACCGCGCAAGGCGTGTTGGAAACAGCCAACGCGGAGCTCGATGCCCGCCAGGAAGCGACTCTGCTGGCGGAAGCGGAATTGGCAATGTACGAGGCCCGCATCGCCACACTGAAAGCCGCCATCGAACGCGGCAACCGCCTGGCCGACGCGCCTGAGGACGACGACAACCGCCGCCGGTTGCTGGAGATGATCACCGACGACCAGCAAGGGCTGAAGAAATTCAACGACGCGGTCGCCGCCGGCGAAGAGGTGGATCTGGATTTCGTTCCCGCCTTCACGCCGGAGATCTACAACACGGCAATGGTTCTCAAGGACGACGAGATGCCGGGCAAGTTCCGCAAGGTTGGGCCGAGCCTGCGCTACGTCAAAACGAAGCTCGACGACGCGTTCCTGGACGACTGGATTCGTGAGCCGAAGCACTTCCGCCCCTCATCGCGGATGCCGCAGTTCTTTCGCCTGTTTGATCACATCCAAGGTGAAAGCACTGATCCCGAACTGCGCAAAAAGCAAACGGCTGAAATGCGTCACCACACGGCCGACCTGGAAGACATTGAGATCCAAGGCATCCGGACTTATCTGCAAGAGTACAGCCAAGATTTCCAGCCGGTCGAAGGGGGCGATGAGGTAATCGCCCAGGCGAAGCAGCCTGGCGACGCCGCCCGCGGTAAGGTGCTGTTTGAAATCGGCGGCTGTCTGGCTTGCCACAGCAACGACGACTTCCCCAATCAGGGTGATCAAGGGCCCGATTTGACCGGGCTGGGTTCCAAGCTGACAGGTGAAGCCGGCCGGGCATGGCTGTACGGCTGGATCCAAAACCCGAAGCGCTACCACGCGCGGACGAAGATGCCGATCGTGCCGCTAAAGGCACTAGACGAAGGTCAGCCCGACGCGCAGCCATCGGACCCGATTGCTGATGTCGTGGAATATTTGCTGGAAGACAAGACCGACTGGAAGTCGCACTACGCTGACGCGGAAATTGACAGCGATCGGCTCGACGAGCTCTCGTTGATGCACCTTGAAAAGGCGTTCAGCAAGTCGTTCGCTAGGCGGTACCTGCAAAACGGCATCCCCGAAGAGCGGCGCAGCACGCTCAAAGGGGCCGAGGTCGAACTGCTAATGGCTGAGGAACTGGTCACCGCAGGCGAAGAGCTTTCGCAAAAACAAAAGCTGCTCTACATCGGCAACAAGTCAATCTCGAAATACGGCTGCTATGCCTGCCACGACATCCCAGGATTCGAAGGGGCCAAGCCGATTGGTACCGCACTGTCTGACTGGGGGCGCAAAGACCCATCGAAGTTGGCGTTCGAGCACATCAATCATTACGTTGGCCATGGGGCACATGGTCATGGCGGTCATGGAAACGGCGGCCATGGGCATGATGACGAACATGAAGATGATGAAGGGCACGAAGAAGAGCATACCGCGCACGATGACCATCATGCCGATCCTGAGGACGAGGCGTACTATCACCATCAACTGCACCACCATAGCCGGACCGGTTTCATCCATCAGAAGCTTAAAGAGCCGCGGAGCTATGACTACGCGAAGCTGGCGAACAAACCTTACAACGACCGGCTGCGGATGCCGATGTTCCCGCTTGATCACGAGCAGCACGAACAGGTGATAACCTTCGTGTTGGGACTGGTCGCGGATCCACCGGCCGAGAAGTTCGTCTACCAACCGACGCCGCGCCAAGAGGCGATCAACGAAGGCCGCAAGGTGCTCGACAAATTCAATTGCGCCGGTTGCCACGAGTTGGAGCGCGAGGAGTGGACCATCACGTATCCCGAGAACTGGGATCGGCTATCGCCGCCGGGCGAGCCAACGACGTACCCGTTCCTGATTCCGCATGTCTCGCAAGCGGAAATCAACGCTTCGACCGATGTCTCCCGCAGCGGCCGGCTGACGGGCGTGTTGTCCGGGCGTGTGAAGCGGGGCAGCCGAGGAGACCTTGATATCTCGGCCTACGATCCGCTGGATGAAGATTATCTGCCACTGGAAGAACTTGAAGAGGACGAGTACGCGGTCGACGCACTGGCTTACCGCTTCGAACTGTACGAACCGGCGATACTCTCTGGGCGGCTCTACATGCCCAAAGAATCGCTTCCGATCATTCCGCTAAACATGATCAAACGCCGGCAAGCCCGCCGCGGGGGAGATCTTGCAACTTATCTGATGCCGCGTGTGGTGAAGTACACCACCAGCGCCAACCAAAGCAAAGGCGAAGAAGCCTGGGGCTGGGTTCCGCCGTCATTGGTGGGCCAAGGCCGGAAGACGAATCCGGATTGGCTGCACTCGTTCCTGCTCGATCCGCACCCGATTCGTCCGGCAGCGATGTTGAACATGCCGAAGTTCAATATGTCAGCCGGCGACGCGACCAAATTGGTGAATTACTTCTCGGCGAAAGATGGTGCCGAGTACCCGTATCAGTTCGACGCGCGGAAACGCAGTGCCCACCTGGAAGAAGCGGCCAGCCAGTATCGGCAGGCGTATGAGCAAGTCGCGGCGGATCGCAAGGAACTGTTCAGCGGCGACCGGTTCGACGACATCATGAAAATCGTCACTTCGCAGGCGGGCTGCGTGAAGTGCCACAACGTAGGTGACTATATTTCCACGAACGACCCGCGGGCCAAAGGCCCCGATTTGTGGAATGTTCACCAACGCCTTCAGCCGAGCTACGTTCGCCGCTGGGTCGCCAAGCCGAATTACATTCTTCCCTACACGGCCATGCCGGAGTTGATTAAGTACAACCCCCACAATCCGCAGGAAGATGGATTCTTGGACGCCCGACCGGACGGTGGGTTGGCTCCTGTTTACAACGGCAGCAGCACACAACAGTTGGATGCGATCGTCGACCTGTTGATGAATTTCGATCAGTACGCCGCCCGCCGGGCATCGTTTGCCGAATTGGTACCCGATCCGCCCGCTGCTGCAGAAGGCGAAGATACCCCGGCTGGCGGGGGTGATGAACCGGCTGATGATTCGCCCGACCAACCCGAAGGAACACCGCCTGAGGGTGCTGCCGATGGAGACGGGGCATCAGCCGAGTAAGAGAAATGACTTTTGGGCAGACCAATGATTAGTTGTTGAAATTCGTAGCAAATGAAATGACAGGAGTTAGAGCGCAACTTTCCAGATGCGTATAATGTGGTAGTCGCTCAGGGGTTCCCTCTCGGGCGATCCTGCCTGTTGTTTCCCACCTACGCGTTCTCACGGAATGAGAGAACACCTTGACCCTGTCCGCTGGGCGGAGAATCGATTCACCCCCGCCGGGTAAGTTGGAGATTCATGTCATGACGTACCGCCAATTGTTGTCGCTGACCATTTTCGCATCTCTCATTGCTGCTTCGTCGTTGGCATATGCCGGCGGCGGAAGTTTCAAAGGCAAGTTCGTCTACGGCGGCGATGCGCCCAAGGCCGAAGCCCTGAAGATCACTGCCGATGTTGCTGTTTGCGGCAAGCATGGGCTGACCGACGAAGGATTGGTTGTTGGCAAAGATGGCGGGTTGGCCAACGTTATATTGTTCCTCTATCTCAAGCGCGGAGACACCGTGAAAGTCGACCCGGCCTATGACGCGCTGAAGGAGATGCCGGTCACGATGATTAACGAAAAGTGCCGGTTCGAACCGCACGTTACTTTGCTGTGGACAGAACAGAAGCTGAAGGTTGGCAACAAAGACTCCGTGGGCCACAACACGAAGGTCAATTGTTTGACTAACGACCCGATCAACCCATTGCTTCCCGCCAATGGAGAACTAGAAATCAAGTTTGACAAGTCGGAACGCCTCCCTTGCCAGGTCGGTTGCAATATTCACCCTTGGATGACCGGCTGGCTGGTGATTCGCGATAATCCCTATTTCGCAGTGACCGATGCCGAAGGGAACTTCGAGATCAAGAACATCCCCGCCGGTGACTGGCAATTTCAGGTTTGGCACGAGAAGGTTGGCTACGTCAGCGACGTGAAGATCGGCGGGCGTGATACCGAATGGTCTCGCGGCCGGGTTGACGTTTCGGTGAAGGAAGGGGGCGTTGTCGATCTTGGCAGTGTCACCGTTCCGGCGAAAGAGTTTGAAGACTAAGAATCAATTGGGGCGGGTCTGTCACCCGTCCATCGAACTGAAAATGTCGGCTTGTGCGGACTCGGAGGTCCGTACTACGCCGCCCTCACTAGAACGATGAAAACGATGTTACGACGGAGTGAATTGCTGGCCGGCGCGTTGCTCTTGGCGTCGTCGTTGTTTGCGGCTGGCTGCGGTCCAAACCTTCCCGCCGAGCGGCCTGTGGACCGAGAACTAGCTGAGCAAATTCGAGCCGATATTTCCGAAGGAACAGGTGGACCCGCGGTCGCCGTCGCTCGTCCCGACCCGACCGGCTGGGCGACATTGAGCGGCAGCTTCAAGTTTGCCCCGGGCGATGCCAGCAAGTTCAGCAACCCGCCGGCGTTGGCGGTCAGCGGGGATGATGGCGCTTACTGCAACCGGGGCGGCGCCCCGAAGTCGCAGTCGCTGCTCGTGGACGGCGAAGGCAACATCGCCAATGTGGTGATCTTCCTTGGCGATAATCTCAGCAAGGTGGAAAAGCCCGAACTCTGGATTCACCCTTCGGCAACCGGCAGTACGGAACCAGTTACGTTCGACCAAAAGGCGTGTGTATTCCTCAGCCCGATTACGACGATGCAGGTGTCTCAGCCGCTGCACATCCTCAACAGCGACGGGGTCGGACACAATACGAAGCTGGAGAATGCAAACCCCATGAGCGAGATCCTTCCCCCGGGCGGAAAGATTACCTACGAGCACCGCAAGGAAGAGCGGCAGCCCTACGCCGTCTCTTGCAACATCCACCCGTGGATGAAGGCCTATATCCTGGTGCGCAACAATGGTTACTTCGCCCAAACCGATGAGCAGGGCAAGTTCAAGATCGAAAACCTGCCAGCCGGCGTCGACCTGACCATGAAGGTGTGGCACGAAGCTGCCGGAGGGTTCCTGACCGATGTGACCGTAAACGGCGAGACGAAGAAATGGCCGAAAAAGGGCTTCCCCGTGAAGCTAACCGCCGATGGCGAGATGAAGCTTGATGTGGTTCTCGATGCCGGCCCGTTTTCCAACTAGCGAATCTTCAACTTTACAACCCTCGGAAATGAATCGCTTAGCGAACACTTGTCGAACGACCTCCAACGGGTGGCCCGCAGTTTGGGCCGTGGCAGTGCTGGCTTCCGTCGGCATGTTGGTCGCGGGCTGCGGTTCACCAGATGCGCAATTCAAATCGAACCGTGCGTTCATCGCGAAAAGCCTGGGCGAAGAGTTGGCGGGCGAGGGCTCTGACGATGCCAGCGAAGCTCGGGCGATTCGCCAAGGCCGCATCGAACAATTGGATACCGTCAACGCGGCACTCGCTGCCATGTTCGGACAACCCGATGACCCGTTTGTTGTGCCCGATGCTGAATTGGGCGTGACCGACGTCATCGACGACGCCCTGCTTCCCACCGCCGCGGGCGCTGTCGGGCGGGACGAAAACGGCTACGCCCGCGGGCTTTACCGCCAGCACTGTGTGCATTGCCACGGCGTAACGGGTGATGGGGACGGGCCAACGGCACCGCTTTTGAAACGCTACCCGCGCGATTTTCGGATGGGCAAGTTTAAATTCAAACGCACTCCCCTCGGCGCTAAACCTACCGACGAGGATCTGCACAAGGTGATTTACGACGGCGTCGCCGGAACTGCCATGCCGTCGTTCAAGGCCTTGCTCGCCGAAGATGAAATCGACGCGATCATCAATTACGTGAAGTATCTATCCATCCGCGGCGAGGTAGAGCGGAAGCTGATCACGGAACTGACTTTCCTGGAAGCTAACGAGGAAGTCGACGTAAGCAAAGACATGCTCGTCGATACCTTCTTGGCGGATGTCGTGGCGAAATGGCAACAAGCGGAAGAATCGGCAACACCCGTGCCCGCTCCGTCAGGCTCAATCACCGATCAGGCCGCTATCGAGCGCGGCAAGGTCTTGTTCCAAGGTAAAACGGCCAACTGTTTCAGTTGCCACGGAGTTACCGGGTTGGGCGATGGGCAACTTGGCGACTATGACGATTGGACGAAGGATTTTGCAGATTGGGGCAACATCCTCGACGCGGACGAGAAAGCCGAGAAGTTGGAACAGTACATCGAACTTACCGGCTTGCCGCCGCGCAACATACAACCCAGAAACCTTCGGCAAGGTGTCTACCGGGGAGGGCGGCGGCCCGTTGATTTGTATTGGCGAATTCGCAACGGTATCGAAGGCACGCCGATGCCGGCCGCCGGCATGCAGCAGTCTCCAGGCGGGCCCGGATTAACCGAAGATGACATCTGGGATTTGATCGCCTACGTCAAGCACCTGCCGTACGAGACGATCAGCCGGCCGCCCGAAGCCGTCGTGGAAAACTTGCGAGAGAACCCTTAGTAGTAGGCACACTCCGTGTGCCGTAACAGCAAAACAAGTCAATCTCAAATCAGCGGACGGCACACGGAGTGTGCCTGCTACTCTTACGACTCCTCAGCCGGGGCGGTGTGCGAATCAATCGGGGCCTTGGCGGCTTCGTCCTTTTTCTTTCGCCATGCTCCGACGACCAGCGTGCAAAGCCCCAGCAGCACTTCGTCGATGAACGGCACGATGTCGGGGATGACAAGATCTGCCCCGAACATCACCGCCAGCAAACCAAACAACCAGGGAAACCGCAGTCTTGAAACAAACCGCCAGAACGGAGCCAGCGGCCCGGTGTATTCGTCGTCTTCATGCGAACGGCTGGCGTAAGCGTTCTCTTCCATCAATTCTTCCTTTAAAACCTTTTCGAATCTGCCGTAACAGGAGGCGCCAGTATTCTGGGAGCCAAGTTCGATATGATTTCTCCGAACTCTGGCGAGCCTTGTTACCCCTATGTAGGATAACACCTTTGGCGAAGCCGTCACCACGTTTGACCTCACTTTCCGAATGTCTTTGATCTTCAAAGTCAGTGTTCTGTCGTTGCTGATCGCCGGTCTCAGCGCCGCGATAGCGGCCGAGCCGGTGGATACGACCGACAAACTAGTTGCCGC
>CALBTA010000409.1 GCA_937967755.1 uncultured Planctomycetaceae bacterium
ACACGCCGCATGAAAACAAGGAGGTGATGTTCGAGCTGCCGCGCTACGTGATCAAAGGGGGCGAAATCATCGTCGAGGAAGGCGACATCCGCAGCGCCCCCATCGGCAACACCCTGCACATCGCCCCATCTTACGACCAAGGCATTGAATCCCAAATCGCCGAATGGTTCGAACAGTACTACTCGATTCGATTTCGGAACTACCCCGTCTCGACGGAGTATTTGCACGGGGCGGAGGAGATTGCCTGTGGGTGATGCGAGCTTGGATTGTTTCGCGTTGCTGTATTCTTCAGACTACTTCACCGCCCGTCGCCGTTTTCGCGACGCGGCTTCGCAATTGGGGTGGGCGCTGGAGGAGTACCCAATCGATGCGGTCGGCCCCGGCGGCGAGACGTTGACGATTGATGCCGCCCATTCCGATGGCGGCGATCCGAGCCGGGTGCTGGTGCTTTCTTCCGGCGTTCACGGTGTGGAAGGGTTCTTCGGGTCGGCCGTTCAGCTTGGTTTGCTGGAGCGTTGGGCCATCGCTGGCGGGCCCGAGGTTAAATGCCTTCTGCTGCATGGGCTGAATCCCTACGGCTTTGCGTGGCTCCGCCGGTTTGATGAGAACAACGTTGACCCCAACCGCAACTTCTTGCTGCCGGGTCAAAGTTACGAAGGCTCGCCCCCGCGGTACCAGCAACTTGACGGATTCATGAACCCCCAGCGCGCCCCTTCGCGCTGGGATCCGTTTGCGTTGAAGGCGCTTCTGGAAATTGCCAGGCACGGCAAGCCCGCGCTGCGGGAAACGATTGCGGCTGGCCAGTACGATTTTCCGCAAGGGCTGTTCTTCGGCGGCGCTGGGCCGTCGCAAATGAACAAGATATTAATCGACAACTTTCCGCGTTGGCTCAATGGCAGTTCGCACGTCGTTCACCTAGACTTTCACACCGGCCTCGGGGCTTTCGGCACGTGCAAGCTGCTGCTTGATTATCCGTTGAATCAGCGGCAGAGGACGCACCTAACCGATTGGTTCGGAGCCGACTCGTTCGAAGAACACGACGCAGGCGGCGTCGCCTACGAAACCCGCGGCGGGTTCGGCCGATGGGCGGTTTCGCAAAACTTCGTTCCGGACTGTCTCTATGCCTGTGCCGAATATGGCACGTACCGACCGGCGCGTGTGCTCGCCGGCCTGCGGGCGGAAAATCAGGCCCACCATTGGTCAGCAGCAACAATTGATACCAACCATTGGACCAAACGCCGGCTGCTGGAATTGTTCTGCCCCGCATCGAACCGGTGGCGGACGAACGTGCTGGAGCATGGCATTCGATTGGTCGAGCAAGCGCTCGAAGGACTAAGCTCTACTGCATAGCGCTGCCCTACGAACCCGCGCAATCGATGCGATCCGGTCAGGTGGGGCACACGCACTTCGAGGGGGCGAAGCATCGCACCCGCACGTGGCGGAATCGAGAACTATATTTGCACAGTGCATGTCCGCACTAGTCGTGCGGGCTGAACTGGGGCCATCTCTTTGCAGTGACAACACCATGGCTGAAGCAACTGAAACACCCACCGACGAGTCCGAAGCGCCGAAGCAAAAGTCGCCGATGGTCACCGTCGCCAAGATCGGCGCTTTCGTCGTGGTCATCCTCACGGTTGAAGCGCTCATTGCCTTCCTGTTCGTGCCTTCGGCTGATAGCGTAGCCGCGGTGGCTGAAGCGAAGTACAGCACCGATGGGGAAGCTGCCGACGACCCCGTCGCCAAGCTGGACAACGAAGCTGCGGACGGCCCGACCGTCGAAGTCGATCTGGAAGAATACAGCGTGACGGCTTATCAACCGCTGTCGAACACCACCTTGCGGATCGACTTCCACCTGTACGGAACGGTGGCCGAAAGCGATCAAGAGGAATTCAACCAGTTGTTCACCGAGAATAAGCACCGCATTCGCGAGCAGGTGATCGTCACGATTCGCAGCAGCGAAATTACCGACCTGACCGACGCCGGGCTGGGGCTGATCAAACGCAAGATCCACGACAAGATCAACCGCACCACCGGCAAGCCGCTTTTGAAATCGGTCATCGTCGGCGACTTCTCGTTCGTGGAGCAGTAAACACCGCAGCCCACTCTGCAAGCAGCGATGCTGCGATAGCAACCCTCATTCGCACGGGCTATCAGCCGCGATGTTGCCACATCGTCGGTAATCCACCGGATTGCAGCCAATCGCACCAACGTCACAACACCGCCGACATTGACCGCTGCCCCCCGCTCTGATACAGGTGCTTCGCAGTTTGCTCACAGGTGCGCTACGCAGATAGCTAGCGGCGGACAGCGTGCTAACCCTCTCGGCGGATCGAAGCGGGAATATCGGACATGGCTGACGACCCCCAAGTGAATCAGGAAGAAATCGAAGCGCTGCTGAAGCAGGCTCAGAACGAAGCCGCGGGCACGTCCCCAACGGAGAGTTCAGGTGATTCAGAAGCGAGTCCTCCTGCGGGTGAAACGGAAAGTGCTGCCGATGGGGCGAAGCCGCAAGCGGCGGTGGCGGCGGCGATAGAATCGCCGGTCGTGGCAAATGCTGCCGCACAAGCTGACGGGTTGGCCGCTGGCGATATCGATTTGCTGCTGCGGCAAGCCGAAGCGGCGATTGCATCGGTCAACGACCCGGCCGATTCAGTGCCAAACGTTCAAGAGTTTCGCTTGAAGGATTTTGCGGGAGCAAGCCCCAGCAGCGACCGTTCGACGCTGGAACTAATCCGTGATGTGGAACTCGACCTGAAGATCGAACTCGGCCGCACACACATGTCATTGGAAGATGTGCTGAAGCTGCGCAAGGGTTCGGTCGTGCCACTGGAGAAACTGGCTGGCGATCCGGTAGATGTTTTCGTCAACGGGCGATTGATTGCCCGTGGCGAAGTGTTGGTTTTGAACGACAACTTCTGTGTTCGCGTCACAGAACTCGTCGCCAGCGAAGCGGTGGCGTAAGCGTAGGACGGGTTTGTAACCCGTCTGTCCCTTATGGACGGGTTGGAAACCCGTTGGAATAGCAAGGATGCACCAACTCTGCCTCATGACGCTGCAGCTACTCTGCCAAACGGATGGGCCGCAATTCGACGTTGCGCCTTCGCCGCTGGGGCGGTTCGGCACTGGCGGGCAGCAACAGGCGGGCGCGAACGTCGGTCAGAACGTGCTGGCCCCCCTGCCGGATGCGCACCAGCATATTCCATCCAGCGATGTCGTGCCCGCTACGGCCACCGAGTTGTTACCATTGAAGATCGAATCGCCCAGTGGCAATCAGCCATTGCGTCTAGCCCCCAAAGGTGAGACTAACCCCGCCAGCCAAGCCAACGGGCGAGGGCCGCCGTCGATCGGTGGAACGATCGTCAACATCATCAGCAGCCTGGCGCTTGTGTTGGGGCTGTTTTTCCTCGTCGCTTGGATGATGCGCCGCGGCACGTCGCGAAGCGGCGGGGCGCTGCCCAGCGATGTGGTGCAAGTGCTTGGCCGGGCACAGCTTTCGCCGAAGCAGCAAATGCATCTGCTGCGTGTCGGTGACAAGCTGGTGTTGGTGGCCATCACACCCGGCGGTGTGCGAACATTGACGGAAGTGACCGACCCGAATGAAGTGACTCGTTTGGCCACGGCTTGCGAAGCGGCCAGCGCCGGCAGCGCGACCGAATCCTTCCGACAGGTGCTTTCGCAACTGGGCAACCAACCGGCCATTGGCGGGTTCTTTGGTCGAGATGAAGCGAGCGAAACTTCCTCGCGGGAGGTGTCCCGTGCGTAAGTTTGCAGTCGAAGTAACGCGTCTCGTGTTCCCGCGGTTCTTTCGTGAAGACAAGTCACGTAAGAACAAACGGGCGAAACCGCCGGCGTCGTACACGCTGGCGAAACATTGGATGTTCGCGGCCGCCATCTGCCTGGCCTGCAGTACGATGCTGGCACCGGCATTCGGGCAGAACTCGCCCACCGACGTGAACATGGACATCATGCCGGCGGAACTTCCCATGCCGCCGGGCGATGCGCTCGAAGAACCGCCGCAGCCGATGGACATCAACGGCTTCGTCACCAGCGGCCCGGACCAGTGGCTGTCGCGCGATGGCTTGAGCAGTTCGATCCAAATCATGCTGCTGCTCACGGTGCTTACGCTGGCACCCGCGGTGTTGCTGATGACGACTTGCTTCGTGCGGATCGTCGTCGTACTCGGATTGTTGCGGCAGGCATTGGGCACACAGCAACTTCCACCGTCGCAGGTGATCACGTCGATCGCACTGTTCATGACACTGCTGCTGATGTGGCCTGTCTGGTCCGACGCGTACAACAACGGCGTACTGCCCTACACCAGCGGCGCGACCAACCCGGAAACAGGGCAGCCCTATCAGCTCTTTTCGGAAACCGACGGGCCGCCCGAAGCGTTCGATCTGGCGGTGCAACCGGTTCGCCGCTTCATGGCCCAACAGATCGAAGTCGCCGGCAACAGCGACGACGTCTGGCTGTTCTACCAATACTATCCCCCGCAAGCCACGCCGCCGGAAACTTACGACGACGTGCCGTTGCAAGTGCTGCTACCCGCGTTCATGCTCAGCGAACTGAAAGTCGCTTTCCTGATCGGGTTTCAAATTTATCTGCCGTTTCTGATCCTCGATGTGGTAGTCGCCAGCGTCACCATTTCAATGGGCATGCTGATGCTGCCGCCGGTGATGATCTCGCTGCCGTTCAAGCTGTTGCTGTTTGTGCTAGTTGATGGCTGGCACCTCGTTGTCTGGATGTTGCTGGAAAGCTTCATGACGTATGGCTGACGGGTCTTAACGATGCGCTGACTTGCCGGCGACGGGGACGTCGCGGCTCTCTGAGTTTCAAACTTTACTCATACCACGCACCTCGCACTATGCCTCCTGAAACTGCGATCGATATCGGACGCGAAGCGATTCTGTTGGGGCTGCTGATCGGAGCGCCCGTGCTGATCGTCGGTATGGTCGTGGGGCTGATCATCGGGCTGCTGCAAGCGCTGACGCAAGTGCAAGATCAAACGATCGCCTTCGTGCCGAAGATCCTCGCGATGATGGTCGCCCTCAGCCTTTGCCTGCCGTGGATCGTCGGCAAGATGATGCAGTATTACACCGACATGATTGACAACGTGCCGCATGTGATCGCGGGAGGATGAAGGAAATACCGAAAGACCCAAGTACCCAAGTACCCAAAGACCCAAAGACCCAAAGACCCAAAGACCCAAGTACCCAAAGACCCAAGTACCCAAAGACCCAAGTACCCAAAGACCCAAAGACCCAAAGACCCAAAGACCCAAAGACCCAAAGACCCAAAGGAATGATTGCAAGTCAAATTGGGTATCTGGGTATTTGGGTGTTTCGGTACTTCAAGCGCATCATGCCCCTCACCGAACTTTTCCTCTCGCCCAACCGTTTCATCATCTTCGTGCTGGTGCTCACGCGCATCAGTGGCGTGGTGATGACCGCACCGATTCTCAGCAGCCGCGCGGCTCCGATGCGGGTGCGGGCGATGTTGGCGCTCGGCTTGTCGCTGCTGATCGCCCCGATGCAACTGGGCGCGACGATCACTGCGCCGGGTACGATGATCGACTTGCTGGTGATGATGGTCGGCGAAGCGATCATTGGGTTGTCGATCGGGCTGGGGATGATGATTCTGCTTTCGGGCATTCAATTGACGGGTAACATTGTCGGGCAGATGAGCGGCGCTCAGATCGCCGACATCTTCGACCCCACGTTCGACCAAAGCGTGCCGATCTACGCCCAGCTTCTCGACGTCGTGATGCTTTCGGTGTTCCTCATCATCGGCGGGCACCGTGAAGTGATGGACGCGTTGCTCAGTACGTTCGGCACCATGCCGCTGGGCGGCGGCGGGTTCAACGATGGCATCGCCGCGGCCCTGATCGACATCGTCAGCATGAGCTTCGCCGTCGGCATTCGCGCCGCCGCACCCGCGATGGTCGCGCTGCTGCTGTCAATCCTCATCCTCGGTCTGATCAGCCGTACCCTGCCGCAGCTTAACGTGATGGCGGTCGGCTTCAGCTTGAACGCAATGGTGATGCTTGCGGTGCTTAGCGTGTCGCTGGGTGGAATTGTGTGGGCGTTTCAGAATGAAGTGGGGGCGACGTTGACGTCTTTGCGCGATGCGATGAGTGTGGTGGATTGACAGTACGACGATCTTCCAAGGCCGTCGAAACAAACCGTATTGCAACCCGACGGCCTTGGAAGACCGTCGTACTGATAAATGCCTGAACAATTCGGCGAGAAGCAACATGATGCCACGCCGTTTCGCCGCCAGAAGGCGCGCGAAGAAGGGCAGGTCGCGCGCAGCAACGATCTGGCCAGCGCGGTCATGCTGTTGGCCGCGGTGATCGCGTTGCTTTACGCCGGCCGGCAAGTCGCCGACTTCCTCGGCTGGTTCATGGTGAATCAATTTACCGACGCGGCGATGTTCCACGCCGATGCCAACCTGGCCACCAGCGTTTGGGCCACGGTCATGATCGGGTTGGCGAAAACCCTGCTGCCGGTTTTCATCGCGTTGGTCGTCGTCGCCCTGGCGGCCAACATCGGGCAGACGGGGTTTCTGCTCGTCCCTAAAAAGATCGCACCAAATGTCGAGCATATTAGTCCCCTGAAAGGACTCGGCCGGCTGTTTTCGATGAACAGCGCGATGCGTTTGACGTTCGGTATTTTCAAAATCATCGTCGTCGGCGCGGTCGCCTGCGCTGCACTCTACCGGCGCTGGGGCGAAATCCTGGCCGCGTCGAATCTGGAAGTTGGCCCCCTGGCGGTCTTCATCGCCGACGTATTGTTCTGGACGGTGATGTACGTGGCGATCGCCCTGTTGATTCTGGCGATCATCGATTACATGTATCAACGTTGGAAGTTCGAGCAAGACATCCGCATGACCACCCAGGAAATGCGCGAGGAAATGAAATCGCTGCAAGGCGACCCGCAAATCATCGCCCGCCGCCGGCAAGTGCAGCGGCAACTCGCCCTCAATAGGATGGAGCAATCCGTCCCCCAAGCCGACTTCGTGGCCACCAACCCGACTGAGTTAGCCGTCGCGGTGCGTTACGATTTCGAAACGATGCCCGCCCCCATCGTCGTCGCGAAGGGAGCCGGCATGGTCGCCCAGCGGATCCGCCGCCTGGCACTCGAAAACGACATCCCGATCGTGGAACGGAAGGAACTGGCCCGCTTTCTCTACAAGCACGTCGACGTGAATCACCCCGTTCCGATCGAGCAGTACGCCGCTGTCGCCGAAGTGTTAAAGTATGTGTACGAACTGAAAGGCAAACCGCTGCCCACCGCCGCGGCCTAACCTTCGCCCCGGGGTAGGTAGAACGGATCGCCGATCCGTACTACCTACTTCGTAACGTTCACATTCCTATCTTCCGAAGGCATCCGGCAATGACTTACGCCCAAAGCTTGTCGCTGCGCGTTGCTGCGCTCGCCGCGCTGTCTCTTACCGCAACGCCCAAATTCGCCCCAGCCAACGATCTCGCCAAACTCGCCGAACTACTCCGCAAAACCTCACCAACAGTTCTCAAAGGCGAAGAGGCCACGGCCGGGCGGCGTCTGGTTCGCGATCAACTTCGCGAGCAACTGCAAGCTGCCAACGACCAAAGCCGAACCGAATACAACGCGATCAAGTCGCACGACGATTGGCAGAAGTTTCGCAAGCTTCGTATTGACGCGCTGAAAGCTTCGCTCGGCAACTGGCCGAAAGCAGATGGTGACATCCGCGTTGTCACCGCCCGTCAAACCCAAGGCGACGGTTTCATCGTCGAGAACATCGTTTACCAATCGCGGCCCAACTGGTGGGTCACCGCGAATCTTTACCGCCCGGACAAGCCCACCAAAAACATGCCGGGCATTATCATCTCGCACAGTCACCACCGCCCCAAGGAGCACGGCGAACTGCAGGCGATGGGCATGACCTGGGCGAGGGCCGGCTGCGTTGTGCTGGTTCCTGACCACCTTGGCCATGGCGAACGGGCGCAGCATGGATTGAAGTCGGCCGATGATTTCCCCCGCGACTTTCAAGTCAGCCGCCAGGACTATTACTTCCGGTACGACAACAGCATTCAACTTTACCTCACCGGCGAAAGCCTGATGGGTTGGATGGCCTGGGATCTGATGCGCGGGGTTGATGTGTTGCTTCAACTCGCTCCGCCCCTTGCCAAGGGGGGGCCAGGGGGGGTGGATCCTGAAAAGATCATCCTCATGGGCGCGGTCGCCGGCGGCGGAGATCCCTGCGCGGTCACCGCGGCGATCGATGATCGCATCGCCTGCGCCGTCCCGTTCAACTTCGGAGGCCCGCAACCCGAAACCCGCTACCCTTTGCCCGAGGACGCCGAAACATCGTTCAACTACGCCGGCAGCGGTAGTTGGGAGTCGACCCGTAACCTGGCGTTCTCCGCGACCACCGATTCGCGATTTCTGCCTTGGGAAATCGTCGCCGGCATCGCCCCGCGGCGATTGATCTTCGCCCACGAATTCAGTTGGCACCGCGAGCGCGACCCGGTTTGGAAACGCCTGGAGCACGTCTACACGCTCCACGACGCCCGCGATCATCTGGCGTTCGCGCACGGCAAAGGCGAACTGCGCGGCAAAGCGTCGGAGGCTTCGCACTGCACGCATATCGGCAAGTTCCACCGTGTCAAGATTCACGAGGCGCTGGAAAAATGGTTCGACATTCACGCAGAGGAATATAGCAACCCCATTGATTCGTCGAAGCTGCGCGCCGGCGCGGCGGTTCAGCGTAACGACGTGACCAGCAGCCTGCTCTGCGAGTTGCTCTCCGCCGATACCAAGACAACTTTGCAGTCGCTGCGAACGAGTCACAGTGAACTAAAGCCCCGCGAGCGCCGCGACCAGATGCGAAAGCGGCTGGCGAATCTGTTGTGCGATGTGGAATTTCCTCGTATTCTTTCCTCTCGCGCCGATGGCAAAGCGACTGAAAACTTCACCACAGGCGAGTTTACCTATGGCATTCAACGGCCCGTTCTCAACCGAGTTCCCTTGTTGCTGCTGGTCCCCGATCAAGACACACAGAAGCGGCGGCCCATCGTCATCGGTCTCTCCCAAGGCGGGAAAGCTGCTTTCCTTGAGCATCGAGCGGATGAGATCGCCCGCTTGCTGAAAGCTGGCATCGCTGTTTGCCTTCCCGATGTCCGTAACACCAGCGCGTTGGCCGGCGACGACTCGCGAGGCCGCTACAGCGCCGCCACTTCGCGAGCCGCGACCGCGTTGATGGTGGGCGATCCGATACTCGCACAGCAACTTCGCGACGTGCGGACGATCATCGCTCACCTGCGGCACGGTGATTGGGGAAAAGTGGACCGCATCGCGCTGTGGGGCGATTCGTTCGCCGAGTTGAACAAACCCGATGCCAACTTCCGCGTCCCCCGCCGCATTGACGGGCGGCCGCATCAGGTCGAACCGCTCGGTGGCACACTGGCGATGCTGGCCGCGCTGTTCGAAGACCACATCCACGCGGTTTGCATCCATCGAGGGCTGGCCGAGTTTCAAGGCACATTGGATTCGCCCTTCGTCTACATCCCGCTCGATAGTGTCATTCCCGGCTTGCTGACCGCTGGCGATCTGCCCGACATCGCCGCGTCGCTCGCCCCAACCCGAATGCAACTCGCTGGCATGGTCGATGCGTACAACCGCTCGTTGACCATTGAGCAAACGGAAGCAACCTACGGCGTCACCCACGACGCCTACCGGCAAGCCGACGCGGCAGCCAACCTACACTTCACCGACGCCGAAAGCTCGCCGGCGAAGTGGTTGATCGAACAGCTTCGGCAGTGACGGTTGGCGAAATACTCTGGCTTTTGTTCGCCGCGAAAAGGCTGAAGTAGGATGGGTTTCCAACCCCTCCAAGAAAGACCTTCCCGCATTTTCTTCACCCTCTCCTGTTGCGCACTAAACGCCCCAGCGGTTTGATCCCCGGCAACGAAGCAGGCGAAAGCAGCCTCAAGCGATGGGAGCACCGCCATGAGCGACGTGCGGCGAATGCGAGCGGCGGATGCGACGACCAACCCGGTTCACGGCACGCCGCGGTGGCGGCCGGTGAAATCGTTGTGGTACACCCTCCACGTGGCGGTGGCGGTTTACGCGGTGACGATGATGTTTTCCTTCACCGCCGCCGCGGTTGCAGGAATGCTGACCACCGCGACGCTATGCTTTGGGCACTCAGTCGGGTTGCACCGCCTGCTAATCCACCGCAGCTTCAAGTGCCCGCGATGGTTGGAATACGCGATGGTCTACACCGGCGTGTTGGTCGGGATGGGCGGGCCGCGGAAAATGCTGTACATGCACGACATTCGTGACTGGTCGCAGCGCCACCCGCAGTGTCACCCGTTCTACATCCACGCCCGGCCGATTTACATCGACTGGTGGTGGAATCTGCACTGCGAACTGAAGCTCGATTCGCCCCCGATTTTCCAGCCGGAGCGGCGCGTCACCCGCTCGCGGGTCTACGCACTGATGGACCGCTACTGGATGCTGATGCAATTGCCGCTGGCGGTTTGCCTGTTTGCCGTTGGCGGGTGGGCCTGGGTGGCATGGGGAATTTCCTTCCGCATCGCCCTCTCGCTCACCGGGCATTGGCTGGTCGGCTATCTGGCGCACAACATCGGCCAGCAAGATTGGCACGTTCGCGGCGCGGCGGTGCAAGGTTACAACGTCGTCGGCCTCGGCCTGATCACGATGGGCGAAGCCTGGCACAACAACCATCACGCCTTTCCCGAATCAGCCAGGCTGGGGCACCACCGCGGTCAAAACGACGCCGGCTGGTGGCTGCTATGCCTGCTTGAGAAAATCGACCTGGTATGGGACATCCAACTGCCCGCAAACCTTCCCCACCGGCCGGAGTTAGTGCGGGTTGTGCAAAACCACAAAGCTTCCGCCGGCAAACTGAGCGGCAAGGCGCTAGCCGCCGGTGAGTGCCAACCTACCCGCGGCTAGCGCCTTGCGGCTCACCTTCGAGACAATTGCTCTACTCTTCATCCTCATCGAGCACGTCGTTTAGCACGTCTTCGGAAACGTAAATCGGCAGCATCGGTTCGCACGTGACCGCCACGGCGATGGCGTCGGAAGGGCGGGAGTCGATTTCGATCAATTCGCCGTCCAGCTTGACACGAAGCTGCGCGAAATAGGTATGGTCGCGCAGCTCGCTGATTACCACGCTGTCCAACTCCCCGCCCATTTGCTCCACCACGCTGACAATCAAATCATGCGTCAGCGGCCGCGGGGCCTGATGGTCCTTCACCCGGCGGTCGATGCTGTGGGCTTCGAAGATGCCGATCAGAATCGGAAACGTCCGGTCCCCTTCCGCTTCGCGCAGATAGATCACCTGATGATCATTGATCTCGCTGATCACAATTCGCGAAAGTTCCATCAAAACAGGCATCGGGTTTTTCTCCGCAGGGCGGCGAGAGAGTTGTTCGGTGGCTGCCGCTCAGGATAGAATTATAGGCAGATGCCCGCAAACGGTCAGCAGGCCATGAGAAACCTATTCCAGAGCCTAAGGGATGCCGATGGATACTGTTAATGTGAATCTCCCCCGCCACTGCGAGCCTACGTTGACAGCCGCATCCAGGAGACAGGCATGCGCGATGCCAAACAATACGTCGTAGGTCTAATCGAGGCCGATCGGATGGCGCGGGAAGAGCTTCACAAATTCCTTAGCGAACCTGGAAATTGACAGCGAATTGAAGCGAAGCTGGAAGAAGCTGTTGATAGCCCGACCGTTCGACTCGATATGGATGCGATCCGCGCGGAAGTGAAGCAGCGACTCGGAAACACCTTGTGCTGAATATGGGGCAACTGAGAGAACAAAGCTGGCTACGTGAACCT
>CALBTA010000410.1 GCA_937967755.1 uncultured Planctomycetaceae bacterium
CCTTTCGGGCCGCAAGCCAGGCGAGCCGCCAGATACGTTGTACAGCTTCTTCCCGGACGACTTCCTGCTGATTGTCGATGAATCGCACGTGACCGTGCCGCAGGTGCGGGCGATGTACGCGGGCGACCGCAGCCGCAAAGAGACGCTGGTTGAACATGGTTTCCGGCTGCCCAGCGCCATGGACAACCGCCCGATGACCTTCGACGAATGGGAACAGAAGATCAACCAGGTCGTTTACGTTTCGGCGACGCCCGGCGATTACGAGTTGGAAAAGTCGGGTGGCGAAGTGGTCGAGCAAGTCATTCGCCCGACCGGGTTGCTCGACCCGGTCATCGAAGTGCAACCGGCCCGCGGGCAAGTGCCGCACCTGCTGGAAGAGATCAAGCAGCGGGCGGAAGTCGGCGAGCGGGTGCTGGTAACGGCGCTGACCAAGCGGCTGGCGGAAGACCTTGCGGCCTATGTCAACGAGCAAGGCGTTTCCTGCAAGTGGTTGCACAGCGAGTTGGATGCATTCGAGCGCGTGGAACTGCTACGCGACTTGCGGGAAGGAAAGTTCGATGCGTTGATTGGCGTGAATTTGCTGCGGGAAGGTTTGGACCTGCCCGAGGTTTCGCTGGTGGCCATCTTGGATGCCGACAAGGAAGGTTTTCTGCGCAGCGAAACTTCGCTGGTGCAAACCATCGGGCGGTCGGCCCGAAACGTGAACGCGAAGGTCATTCTGTACGCCGACAAGATGACCGATTCGATGCAGCGGGCAATTGACGAAACGCTTCGCCGGCGGGCGATTCAAGAGACGTACAACGAAAAACACGGCATCACGCCCGAGACGATTCGAAAGAACATTCGGGCCGGCATCGAGGCGGAAGCCCAAGCCCACCGCGAAGCCAACGCGGCCGTCGGGCGAGACGACGAGGCGCAGTACGTCACCGAGGAGTACATCAAGGAACTGGAAGCCGAGATGATGGAAGCGGCAGATCAGTTGGAGTTCGAACGGGCCGCCGCTCTGCGCGACCGCATCACCCAGATGCAAGAGTCGATCGGCAAAAAGCTAAGCGAGGTGAAAGTCGCATCGTACGACAAGTCCCGCGCCCCGGGCCGCCGTCGTCGCGGCGGGGCGAAGGTGCCACGGCCGAAGAAGAAGTAAGCATTGGTCTGAAAATAGCTGTCGCAGTTCTTGACTACTCTCACCGCAGCCCTTAACAGTTGGTCGCGCAGCGACTTCGCTACGCCGAAGGCGTTCGACACCTTAGCCCAGGGTCCGACGCGCAGCGGCGCACCCTGGGTTGGTAATGCTCTCGCGCTCGTTACGCTGAAAGCGTTATACAATGGCGGTAGCCATTGGTTCGTCACTTTGTAAAACCCTTTCAGGGTATCGGTTGTCATTCATTCCCAACCCAGGGTGGCGCGACTTCGTCGCTTACCCTGGGCTGATGATGTTCAACGCCTTCGGCGTATCTATGACGTCTGAACAATGCTTTAATCGCGGCCCTGCAGGCCGTGTTTCGCCCGCAACCCTCATTTCCGACGACAGCAAATCTATTTCGTCCGAAAGATTTCGCTTTCGATCACCAGCAGAATCAGATCGCGGACGCCGCCCTGTTGTTCTTCCAGTTTCGAAGTTATGTCGTCCACGATAAGGCGGTCCGCCGGTTCGAGCGTCCGCCCGCTGGCGTAGGTGAGTAGCTTCTCGGTCAGGTTGCGTACGATTTGGTCTTCACGCTGCAGCAATACCCGTTTCAAATCTGCGATGCCTTCGATCTTCGCGCCGTCGGCCAACGTCGAGGAAGGGTCGATCTTCAGGTTGCCACCCGGCGTTCGGTAGTGCGTTCGCCAAAGGCCTAGTTCGTCGAAGTTTTCGAAAGCAAAACCCAACGGGTCGATCTTGCGGTGGCAGCGGTTGCACGTTTGTTGCTCGCGGTGGGCGATCAGTTGTTCACGAATCGTCTTCGCATCGCGCAAGTCGGGCGAAAGCGGTTCCACATCGGGCGGCGGCGGCGAAGGCGGCGTGCCCAGAACGCTTTCCAGTACCCACACGCCGCGGACGACCGGCGACGTGTCGACCCCGTTGGCGGTGGCGGTCATCACAGCGGGCATGGTCAGTATGCCGCCGCCGTGGGGCGGCTTGGCCGGAACGCGTCGAAACGCGTCGCCCCAAACATCATCCCGGCGGTAAATCCATTGGGCCACCCGTTCGTTCAGGAAGGTATAGTCCGAGTCGACGATTTCGCGAACTGAACCATTGGTTCGCACCAGGTGCGCGAAGTATGCGTCAACCTGTTCGCGCATCTCGGTTTCCATCTCTCGGTGGAAGTAAAATCCGCCCGGCGGGGGCATCGAACCCAGCTTGTCAATTCGCAGCCAGCGGTGCGTGAAGTTGCGAACCAGCGCTTTGCCCTTGGGGTCGTCCAGCATGCGTTGGGCTTGTTGCCGCAGCACCGTGCGGTCGCGAAGTTTGTCTTGTTCGGCCAGTGCGAAGAGTTCTTCGTCGGGCAGGGAAGACCAAAGGAAAAGGCCCAGCCGCGCAGCCAACTGGTGGCTGTCTAACTCGCCTGCGGATTCGTGCAGGTAGTAGAACCGGGGCGAAGCGATGATCGCGGTGTACCCCGCCCGCAGCGCCTCGTTGCGGCTTTTGCCGGCGTCTTGTTGCGCACGAACCAGGGCGACGTACCGAGCGATCTCTTCCGGCTGAACCGGCCGGCGGAACGCCCGCCGCGCGAACTGCAGCAGCAGCGCCTCTGCGGATGTTTCTTCGTCTTCGCCGTAAAGCGCAACGTGGCTCTTGGGCGGCCACGTTTTGTCGAGCGGCTCGACCGAGATGCTGTGAATGCGCAGGTGCGGCCCTTGATATTCGGCAGCGAACAGCGCCTTGGCCATCGCCGGTTCGTAAGCTCCCTTGGCCTCTTTAGTAGCGTCTTTTTCAGGCGGCGGCCGATAAGCCTCGGGCAGATAGCTTTCAACTAGTTGCGATGGCCGCAGGCCGCGAACGTACGGGGCGTTTTCCCAGCCCACCCACGGAAACCATGTGGCGTCGAGGTAACCTTCCCAAGCTAACACCTGTTTACTACCGTCGCCCGGCAAGGCCCACTCGGTCAGTTGCGTAGAGGTTGGGTTTTCACCCAACCCGCCGCGCCTTGAATCGGCCATGTGCAGGCCGAGGATCAAACGCTCGTCTTGCCGGCTCTTCAGCACCTCGCCCCAAGGGTGGCGTTGGTTGTGTGCGGATGCCTCGATGGTGATGCGGTACTTAGTCGTCAGGCCCACGCCGCCGCGGGCCAACTCGAGCGAAGATACGCGCCCCAAGCCGCTGGTGCTGGCACCCGGTTCGCGGTACCGCTGGTAAATTCCGTCGAAGGCTGGGTTGAATTCCCGCGACCAACGCTGCAAGCTGTTGCCCGGCCCTTCGGTGCGAATGGGAGCGCTGAAACGCCGCGCGGCCAGGGTTGGGGCCTCGCCCTCGAAGGTTGCCGCTTGGAGGCTGTACTCCGCCGCGTTGATCAGTTGCTTCAGAAGAAAGTCAGACATCACCAGGCGGCTGCCGATGTTGTCGAAGCCGTCTTCGGTTTGGTCAGCGGGAAATTCTCGCGTGGGATCGTCACTGTTCCACTGGGTCTTGCCATTGCCGTTGCGGTCTTCCAACTTTGTGACCAACAGCGACGCGTAGTCGGCGTTGCCTTCCAGGTAAAGCAAGTCGCGCAGCGCGGATCGCAATTCGATTCGGTTAAGCCGCCGCATGACCGTTTTCCCGCCGGTGCTTCTTTGCTGCGCATAGGCAGGCCGCAACTGCGCGGTGATCAAATCGACAACCCGCTGCACTTCTTCAGCCGGCGGTTGCCTGGCGTCGCTGGCATCTGGCGGCGGCATGGTGCCCAGGTTCAACTGGTCAATCACGGCCTGCCAATGTTCAAGGGTTTCTGGCTGTGTAAGATCGTTGCCAAGCGTGTCGAACCGCAGGTCGTTCTCTTGCCTGTGCGGCCCGTGGCACTGCTGGCAATGTTGCTTTAGAAATTCGCGCGCACCGGCCAGCGGCCGTTCTTCCGCGAAGGCCATCGGCGATACTGCCACCGTCAACAGCCAGGTAACAAGGCTGCGCCGCGAGATCATCGTCAGCTCCAGTTCAACCCGGTCAGCGTGCCTGTGCTGGTTCCGAAACGATCGATCTCGAGGCCGTGGTTCTGCAAGATCGAAAGCAGCAAGTTTGCTGCCGGAACGCGCTGGCTGTTTTCCGACGGATAAACTTTGTGTTCGCCATGATCGAAGCCGCCGCCGGCGAGTAGCAAAGGCAGATTTCTCGTCGAGTGCTCGCCGGTCGCCATGCCGCAACCGAACAGCACTGACGTGTGATCTAGTAACGTTCCGCCGTTGATGGAATCCTCTCGGGCCTTCAGTAATTCCATTAGGTACGCCATTTGTGCGATTTGATTCCGTTCAATCAGTTTCAGAGCGGCGACTTCCTTCTCTCGTTGGCCGTGGTGCGAAAAGCCGTGATACCCGCCTGAAAGACCAAAGTCTCCGTTGGCGAAGCCTGAAGAGAGCGTGATCGCACGGGTTGAATCGGTCTGAATTGCCAACGCGATCAACTCCATCATCGCTTTCAGATCGGCTTCCGTCCCTTTGCTTTGCGCCGGTTCAGGGTGGTCGGTTTCAGGTTTGGGAATCTCTAACCAGGGCTGCTGTTGGGAAATCTTTTTCTCCAGTGAGCGAACTGAATCCAGGTATTCCGAAAACTTTGCCTGATCCTGCTTGCCCAATCTGCGGTTGACCGACTGTGCCTCTTCCATCACGACATCCAAGATGCTCTGCTGGCGTTTCATGCGCTCGCCGGCGGTCGCCTTGCGGGCCGCGTCATCCTCAATGAACAGCGCACGGTAAGCTTGCCGTAAATCAATGGCGGGCACCTGCACGCCAGTTCGGGTGAAGCTGATCAGGTTGGCTTCGTTCACCCGTAAAGTAAGTGATGAAAAACGCGTTCGGGCGCCAACGTCCTCGGCGATCTTTTGGTCGACGCTGATGTTTCCTTCGGGATAACCGAAGGCCATGTGGGGCCGCACGCCGCTGAGTAGCACGGGCACACCCTTGTGCCCACCCGTATTGCCGTGATCCAGATTCGAGAAAGCGGTGAAGTGCTGCCGCAAATCTTTCAGCGGAGCTAAGGTCTCCGGCAGATCGTAACCTTTGCCCGGTTGGTCACTGCTGGGAAAAAAAGCAGGCTGGTAGACACCGTAGTTATTCGAGAGGCATACGAAACGCTTCGCCCTCTTGGTGGTCGCCTCGTCCGCTCTTCCTCGCGCGTTCATGGCATCCAGCATGGGCAGCGCAATGGCCACGCCGGCGGCGCGAAGAAAGGTTCGCCGTCGCAAAGGTTTTCTCATGAGAGCAACTTTCGTCGCGGACGTTCTGTTCAGGCAATCGGATAGAGCAAGTGACTAATGAACGCGGGAAAAATAACTTCGTCCTCAAAACCCCTCTCCCGCTGGGAGAGGGTAGGGTGAGGGCAGCAACAAATACCGAAGTTATTTTCCCGTGTTCCTAAGCGACAAGATAACACGGCGATGCCGTCAATTGAAATTGCAGCGGGGCCTACCGCTTCCACGGCAACGTAATATTCCCTCGTTTCACGTAACTTCAATGGTGACAACGATTTTCGTTGACGGATGCGCCCGATGCGATTAGAATCGGGGAAATAGGTGGCGACAAAATGGGCTTCCACTGCGTCTATGGTTTGCAGCAGGGGCCGCGGGGACATCTCATCAAAACGGGCGGTCTCGCCCAAGCTGAAAGTAAAAGAAACGAAACGTCTCGCCGTGCGATGGCAAGTTCGTGCCATCTCGTGGGTAAGTCGTACCCGTTGAAGGCCTATGTCACAGTCCGACTCACATATCGACGCGCCCCAGCCGGAAACTGACGAGCCGCCGACGGTGCTGGATCGTGACTTGTACGCTGCCGATGTCGAATCCGGAACACGGACGGTTTTGCAATCGGCGGGTGAGGCGGCCGAGTTAAATGAACCGCCGGCCGCTGTGCCCGGTGACGACCCGCCCGCGCATGCGGCCGACTTGGAGAACCAAAAAACGGTCATCAGCATTCGTCCGCCCGTGCCGTCGGCAGGCCCGTTGCCGGCACCGGGAAATGTTTCGCCGACGGAGCTTGGCAGCCTGCTGGTGGGCGAGCAGCTTGGCCATTTTGTGCTGGATGAATTCGTCGGCGGCGGAGGGATGGGTGCGGTCTTCCGCGGGACCGATTTGCAACTGGGCCGAACGGTCGCCGTGAAGGTGTTGTCGCGCGATCAAGGTGCCGACCCGGAAACGCTTAAGCGTTTCATGAACGAAGCGCAAAGTGCCGCCCGGCTCGATCACGAAAATATCGCCCGCGCGTTCTTCGTGGGTGAGCACGATGGTTGGAACTTCATCGTCTTCGAGTTCATCGACGGCATCAACATCCGCGACCTGGTCGAACGCCGCGGGCCGCTGGAAATGGAAGACGCCATCGAGTACGCGATTCAAGTCGCCGAAGCGCTGGAGCATGCCGCGCAGCGCGATGTCGTTCACCGCGACATCAAACCTTCCAACGTGTTAGTCACACCCGACGGGCGGGCGAAATTGGTTGACATGGGGCTGGCTCGCTTGCACCAGATGGAAGCCGGGCATAGCGATCTGACCGCCAGTGGCGTAACGCTGGGAACGTTTGATTACATTTCGCCCGAGCAAGCCAGCGACCCGCGCCAGGCCGACGTGCGTAGCGATCTCTATTCGCTGGGCTGTACGTTGTACTTCATGCTGGTCGGCCGTCCGCCGTTTCCACATGGCACAGTACTGCAAAAGTTGCTTGCCCACAGCGGCGAAACGCCGGTCGATCCGCGCGAAGAGCGCCCCGAACTGCCGCCGGAGCTCTCCAAGATCATCATGCGGCTGCTGGCCAAGCGGCCCGATCAGCGCTATAAACACCCGCGCGAATTCATTAGCGAGATGCTCATCCTCCGCGACCGGCTGGGGTTGGGTCAGGCTCAGTCGGCGGGCGATTTGTTGCTGCAGAGCGAGCGGCTCACCTGGCGCGACCGCTTGCTGACGATCGGTGCTCCGGCGGCGGTAATTTTGCTTGTCATTCTCGGTTTGGATACTTACCTATCCCAATCGGCGACGAACGACGTTCACACGCCGGGGTTCATCGTGCCGGGCGATGCCTTGCCGCCCATTCGCCAGTCAGACCCCGACGAACAAACAGGCGGCACCACCGAAGATGCAACTGCCGGGAGTAACGATGCCGGTACAGTGGACGGACAAACCGTCGATGAATCGGGGGACGGCTCGAACGCTACCGATGGCGAAGATGCCGCTTCCCCAACAGCAACCGACGACGGCGACAACCTTCAGCCAGCCGGTGATGGATCGCCCGATTCCGCTAGTGATGAATCGGCCGCGTCTTCGGAAAGCGGCGATGGCCAAACCTCCCCATCCGCCGATGAGGACCCCGCAACCGACCAGCCCGTAGCCGACCCGGTGGTGCGGCGAATCGTTGTCGGCGATCCGGCGTCGCTGGGCGATCTCGGTGGTTCCGTGCGGTTTTTCCCCACGCTGTCAGAAGCGCTCGCCAGCGACGTGCTGCGAGAGAACATTGAGCATGTCAACGTCGTCGAAGTCCGCGAAGACCAAATCCGCGAAACGCAACCCATCCGCGTTCGCCTGCCGGCCGACAAGCAACTGACGATTCGCGGTATTTCCGCCAGCGAAGTTCCGCCTCGAATTCAGTTCAATGTTTCGCTGGAAGATCAACTCGGCCGGGCGTTCAGCGCAATCGACGTGGCAGGCGGTAGGCTGTTCTTTGACAACCTGCAACTAAGCCTGGCGGTTCAGCCCGCCGCTGGCGAAACGCCGGACCTGGCGATGTTTACTTTGGCCGCGGGCAAGGTTGAGCACGCCGAGCTTTCGAAGTGCGTCCTGACGATTGACAATCCTTCGCTCGACTACGAAGGGGACGTTGCGTTTTTTCGCACCGCCGCGAACTCAGCCGAGGTCGCCCGACCGGGCCGGCTCCCGCTGCACCTGAACGATTGCATCGTGCGCGGCAGGGCCAACGTAATCAGCATGCCCGAAAGCACCCCGATTCACTTCGCGTGGAACAACGGCTTGCTGGCCACATCGGAACGCTTGCTGCTGGCTAACGGAACACGGCGCGAAGCCGACGATTCGACGATTCGCCTATCGCTGCTGAACGTAACCGCCGACGTGGAACAAGGTCTTTGCTTGCTCAACGACCGTCTCGAGCGCCCCAATCAGCCAGGTTTAGAACTTGTCTGCAACAAGACCATCATCTCCGCGAGTGACAGCCCGCTGGTAGAACACGACGGGCGCGGCACTTACGAAAGGTACAAGCGTTCACTGTTCATCCGCGGTGACTGGAATGTCTATGAAGACGTTTCAAAATTCTGGGCCGTAAGCGTTCGGGGCGAACCGATGGAAGGGCTGGATTGGCCCGCTTGGAACGAGAAACTGTTCATGGCGGGCGGCATGCCGTCGACCGTCGAGGCCATTCGCTGGGAAAAACTGCGCAGCGATGTCGACGGAGTGCCGATGCACCTGCGCGACGTGGGTGACTACCTGCTCGATGCTGAAGCGGCCGGCAGCGCGGCCATCGTGGCGGACGAAACCGCCGGCTTCCGCTCCGATGCGCTGCCCAAGTTGCAAATGCCCCAGCCCACCGAAGCATCGGAAGCCGCGCCGCCGGAAACCCTCGACGCGACGTAGTGTTGCGTCCAAGACGGCTTGATGCGTAGAGCGGATTGTGTATCCGCTCCGTCGCTGCGCTAAACGTCTGCGATGTTCTGATACTTCTCGGGTTGCATCTGGCCACATGCCAGCGGCATAATCCTGCGGACAAAGCTCCCCGCCACGTTCCGCCAGATTAGCCCTGCCCAATGAGTGAAAAGTACGCGACGACGCCGGCGCAAACGGCGAACATGCCGTCAGGAATTCCGTACATCGTTGGCAATGAACTGGTAGAGCGTTTCAGCTACTACGGCATGAGAGCGATTCTTGTCGTGTTCATGACGAAGTATCTGCTTGGATTGGATGGCCAACCCGCGCCGATGAGCGAACCAGTCGCCAAATCAATTTACCACTGGTTTACCTTCAGCGCATACGGGTTGGGCATCGTCGGCGCGCTGATTTCAGACGGTTGGTTGGGCAAATACCGCACTATAATTTTCCTGTCGCTAGTCTACTGCCTAGGGCACGTCGCGCTTTCGGTAAATGAAACTCGCATCGGACTGTACGCAGGTCTGGCGCTGATCGCCTTGGGAGCCGGTGGAATTAAGCCCTGCGTCTCGGCGCATGTGGGGGATCAGTTTGGCGACAAGAACAAGCACTTGCTGCCGCGCATCTTCGCCTGGTTCTACTTTGCGATCAACTTGGGGGCGGCGCTGTCATCATTGCTCACACCGATTTTGCTCGACCGCGTCGGGCCTTGGCTGGCGTTTGGCATCCCAGGTGTCTTGATGTTTTTGGCAACGTTCATTTTCTGGTTGGGGCGGAGGCAATTCGTACACATACCCGCCGGCGGCCCGGCCTTTGCCAAGGAATCTCTTAGCGGACCGGGGCTTCTGATTCTCGGCCGATTGGCAATCATCTTTTTGTTCATCGTGCCTTTTTGGGCTTTGTTCGACCAAACGGGTTCGGCGTGGGTACTGCAAGCCGACCATATGTCGCGAAAAGTTCTTGTTTGGCCGGGCGTGCAATGGGAAATCCTGCCGTCCCAAATTCAAGCCGTGAACCCGTTTTTGATCTTGGCCTTCATTCCCTTGTTCTCGTATGTGATCTACCCTCTGATCGGTCGCCTCTTTGAACCGACGCCGCTTAGAAAAATTGCAATCGGCCTTTTTCTAGCAGGCTTTGCATTCATGATCTCTGCTTGGATCGAATCGCGCATCGCTCTAGGCGAAAGCCCGCACATCATTTGGCAAGTGGTTGCGTATATCATCCTGACCACGGCAGAAATCATGGTTTCGATCACTTGCTTAGAATTCGCCTACACGCAAGCACCGTCGCGGATGAAGTCTTTGGTAATGTCGCTGTTCCTCGCATCAGTCGCTGGCGGAAACGCGCTGGTCGCGATCATCAACGGGGCAATCGCGGCGTTTAGTCCACCATCCGAGTCGGGATTGCCGCCCATACTGGATGGTGCCTCGTACTACTGGATGTTTACGTTTCTCATGCTGGGAACCGCCGCCGCGTTCTTATTGGTCCTGAAATATTACAAGCCGAAGACCTATATCCAAGGGGCGAAAGAGGAATAGTTACAAAGCGATTACTCTTCCCGAATGTTTCCCCTCTTACCCGCTTCAGCCAGCGCGACGAGGGCCAGGCTGGTTGCCAGCACCGGGTCGTCTTCGAACATGCGGGGTTGTTTGTTCTTGAAGCTGCCGTCGGGCTTTTGTTCGGCGAGCAACAGTTCGCGCAGCGCGGCGGCTCGCCGCTTTGTATCGGCCTGCGGCATGTACTGAAGCGCTTTCGCCTGCGTGAAGTAATAGTAGAACCGCAGGCCATCGTGCCAGCCGTAGTTCTTGGACTCTCCCTGAAAGCCGGGCACGTACTTCACGTCGGGGTGTTCGGCGAGCCAGGTGACGGCCCGCTTCGTGCGGTCGTCGCCCATCCCGTTGTTGCAGTAGGCCAAACATCGCAGCCCGTCGCACGTGGGGGTTCCGTAGGAGTTCGCGTCGGCCTGCGAATCGTCGGTCCACAGCGCCTTGTTGCCAGGGTGTCGCCGCCAAACGTGGAAGACAAACCCGCCATCGCTATTCTGGCAGCGTTCGGCCCAACCGCGTCCGCGCTCGATGGCCGCGGCGGCTTCTTCCCGCATGATGCCCGAGCGCACGGAACTGCGCAACCCCTCCAGGGCGAAGGAGGTGATGGAGATGTTGCTCCCTTTCAGTTGTTCGCCCTTGGCACCGCTGATCGCTTCCAAATCCCAGCCGCCGTGATGGATGCTCTCGGCCACCACGCCGTGAGCCTCGGTTAGCTGGGCGTCAACAATCCACTTCGTCAGACGCGCCCGGTCTTCCCGGGAAAAATCCAGTTGCAATCGTTCCACCGCGACCAACAGCATCGCCGCGCCGTAAGTCGGGTAGTCGAGCGTGCCATCGGGCGCACAAATCTTGCCATGTTCATCGAGGCCGAGTTTCAAGAACGCGACTGCCTTTTGTAGTTCGGCACGGTGGGGGCGAGAGTGTTCTTCATCGATGTGGCTGATCGCATACAAAGCCAACGCCGTGGTCGCGGCCGCCGGACGCAGAATTCCGTAGGCGTCCGACTTAACACTCCCGTCGTCTATCTGCTGGGCAAGCAGAAATTTGATCGCGTTGGCGATGGCTTCGTCGCTACTCTCCGGGGGTTGTTCAGCTTCACCCGTTGGTTGCGCCTCGTCGCCGGCGGGTTCGTCTTCGGGCGATTCCGCGATTTGTTCGATAGGCGCTTCGGCCTCCGCCGGTTCGACGGGGGCAGACGAATCATCATTAACCGAAGGCGATGGCGGACAACCGGTGATGGTTGTAACCACGGCAACAACTAAAAGTAGCACGGGCACTCTTGCCCGTGGTGGTTCGACCTCGCCGGGCAAGAATGCCCGCCGTATGATTGTGTTGCGGCCAGTGCCCATCGGCCTACTGCTGCGAGATGGGCAAGTAGCGGTTGGGCGCGCTCAACACCAACACGGCGGCCGCGGTGCAGAACGTTCGGCTGGTGATGCAGTGTTTGCCGGTCCAACTGCCATCCTGATTTTGCACCCCGATGATCTTATCGCGGCAAACCGGGAACCACTTCTTCCAATCGGCCCCGCCCTTTTGCAGCATGGTTTCGGTCATC
>CALBTA010000411.1 GCA_937967755.1 uncultured Planctomycetaceae bacterium
AGCTGGCCGGCAAGTCAGTGCCCAAAGGCGAAACTCGCACCGATTGGCGGCGGCGCCCCCTGTCGAAGCGGCAAATTGAATACGCGTTGAACGACGTCGTTCACCTGCGACAACTTCGCGATGCGGTCGTCAAACGGCTGGAAGAGTTAGATCGCTTGCCGTGGCTGGACGAAGAAATGCAGTCCTGGCAGAACGCTTTGGAAGAATCAGTCTCCCGCCAGCGCTGGAAAAGGGTCTCGGGAATTTCCGGCCTGTCGGCGCGGAGTATGGCGATCGTGCGGGAACTATGGCAATGGCGCGAAGCCGAAGCCGAGCGCCGCGATCAACCGCCTCGCCGAGTGCTGCGCGATGATCTGATTGTCGAAATGGCGAAGCGGCAAACGGCTGACCCCAAGCGCATCAAAGCGGTGCGCGGAATGCACCACCGCGATTTACAGCGGAACGTCGGCGCGCTCGCCGATTGCGTGCAGAGGGCACTGGACCTGGACGACGCCGATTTGCCCCGCAATCAGCGGCGCGACGTGCCGAAGCAGCTAACCGTTCTCGGTCAGTTCCTGGCGACCGCACTCTCGAGCGTTTGCCACCGCAACCACGTTGCACCTAGCTTGGTCGGCAGCGTGCAAGACATTCGGGCCTTCGTCGCCTACGAACTGAACATCAATCGCGAAGATGGCGACGACCCGCCGAAGTTGGCCACCGGTTGGCGAAAGGACATCGTCGGCAACCTGATCGACGACCTACTGACCGGCAAGATGGCCATCCGCATCGACGACCCACTGAGTGAACACCCGCTGACGCTCGAGCGCGTTGAAAAGTAGGATGGGTTTGTGCGCCAGCACAACCCGTCCCAAGGCGTGTCTGGGTTATGAATTCTTCACGCCACAAGCCGAACCCACTCCGCACGTCGCGCAACCGCCATCGGTGGTGCCGCAGAAGCCGGCGGCTGCTTCGGTTCCGCAATCGGGGCCGCAGCCGGCTGCGACGGTTTCGGCGAATTGGCTAAAGGCGACGCGGGAATCGTACTCCTGCGCCAACTGCTCAGTGAGTGATTCGACTGCCGGCGGCAAATCCCCAAGGAAGTAGAAATAGAGCGAGCCGCCATCGAACAGTTGCTCGGCGTCCATCAAGACTGCATCGCAGCGTTGCGATGTCAGAATCTCCTGGCAAGCATCGATCGCCTCCAGGCGGTTCTTGTTCTGACGGGCCAACAGTAATTCGTCTTCCACCGTCACCCGCCGCAAGATCGAACCATCGCCCTGCCAACGCTCCGGGTCGTACTCAACAGGCGAAAGCACTTCCCCGGCTTCCAAACCGCGGCTGGTCCGGCAGATCACCCTCGCGCCTCGGCGGTACGAAACCGCATCCACGGCAGTCATGCGACCGACGCGGCCGAGAATTCCGATGCGAACCAGGTGGTGGCGCGACACGTTTCGTAACACTCTGACGAATAAGTAACACGGGCACTCTTGCCCGTGGTCTGACAAAGCTGCACGGGCAGAAGTGCCCGTGCTACAGCAGCTATTGTGACCCCAATAACACGTTGTGCCAAGATCGCCGCGCTGCGATACTGAGCGATTCGCAAACTCAGTTTTTTAAAGACGTAAGAGCAGATTGGCAGATGCCCCAGACACTAACAAACAACGGAAGCAAAGCGGCCAGCCAAGTCAGTTCATGGAGCGAGTTGGCACGCGGCGTTTTGGCGGGAGAGACGTTGACGACCGCGCAGGCGCTTTTGGTGTTGCGTTGCCCGGATGAACAGTTGCTCGCGCTGCTCGATGCGACCTACACCGTTCGCCGGCACCACTTTGGAAATACCGTGCAGTTGTATTTCCTGATGAACGCCAAGAGCGGCCTTTGCCCGGAAGATTGCCATTATTGTTCGCAATCGAAAATCTCAGACGCTGAGATTCCGAAGTACAACTTGCTCAGCCGAGACAAGTTACTCGAAGGTGCCCGCCTGGCGCACGAGCGTCAGGCGAAGACCTATTGCATTGTGATTTCGGCGCGGGGACCGAGTGAGCGTGAAATCGAAGCGGTCGAACAGATCGTGCCTGAAATTAAGTCGCAGTTCGATTTGAAGATTTGTGCGTGCCTGGGCCTGTTAGAAGACAATCAGGCCGAGCGGCTAAAGGCCTGCGGCGTCGACCGGGTGAACCACAACCTGAATACTAGCGAAAGCCATTACGGCGAAATCTGCACCACGCACGACTACGCCGACCGCATCGATACGTTGAAGGCAGTCAAGAATGCCGGCATGGAAATGTGCAGCGGCGGCATTATCGGAATGGGTGAGCGGCTGGAAGACATCGTCGAGATGGCCTTTGCCCTGCGTGATTTGGGTGTCGAGTCGATACCGGTCAATTTTCTTAACCCGATAGACGGCACGCCTTTGGCGGGTGAGACCGATCTGACGCCGCAATTTTGCCTGAAGGTTTTGGCCCTCTACCGGCTGGCCTGCCCGGATCGGGAAATCCGCATCGCCGGCGGGCGAGAAATTCACCTTCGCAGCCTGCAGCCGCTGGGGCTTTACGCCGCCAACAGCCTGTTCGTAGGCGATTACTTGACGACGAAAGGGCAGTTGCCCGAAGCCGACTATCGCATGATCGAGGACTTAGGGTTTACAATCACCCGCAGCGAGGAAGTCACCGCGAAATAGTCACCGCGAAGTAGTTACGCTTAAGGGGAGCATGTCATGACCAGACGATGCTTTTTGGTCGCCGTTGGTTCAACCCTCGCTTTGATCACTTGTTTGACCGCGGGTTGCGACAACCCCAATGGCGGCGGGAATTCCGCTGCGGTCGCCCCGGTCGCTCCGCCCCCTGCGCCTCCGGCAGACTCGGTGGTCCCTCCGGCAGAGAACACGTCGAATCCCACTGTGACGCCGCAGGTTCCCACGGATGAAGTGCCGAAGGACGTTGTCGGTGGCGGTACAACCCAGACCCCAGCGGTGGAAAAGTCCCAACCGCAGTTCCCCAAGAAAACCGATTGGGGCAAAGTCACGGGTGGAGTCGAGATCCCAATTGCCGATCGCCCCACGGTGGTTTTTGCTGCGCACGGGCAACCGCTGGTGGCGACCGGCAACGCCGTTTACAGCCTGACGACCGGTGAGACGGTGGGCCGCATCGGGGCCAACTGGCAAACCTCTTCCGCGGTTTACGCCCTCAGCCCCGGCGGAAAGATTTTGGCCACCTGCTACCGCGACAAAGAACTGAACACGCAGGTGATTCAGTTCGTCGATTGCGAAACTGGCCAGATGACCAACGTCGCCCCGATCAAACGTGACGAGACATCCGTGCTGACTGCGGCCGTGGAATTCATCGACGACGAGCGCATCGCCTGGCTGGGCCGGATTGGGCAGAAGCAAGGCATCGTGGTTTTGAACGCAGCCGACGGCAGCCTGGCGAAGGCGGTTGAGGTTCCGGCGATCGGCACGCTGAAAGGGGCGGCCAGCCCCAACGGGCAGCACTTCGCCGTGACCGATGGAAAAGGGCTGGTCATTTACGACCTCGAATCAGGTGAGGTCGCGGCGCAACTAGCCCGTCCACCTGATCGCGAAGGAATCAATCTGGGCTTCACGAATTGTAAAGATCTGGCATTCTCTTTCGACGGAGAGGAAGTCGCTGGTCTCTTTTCGACAGGGCCCGGTTTACGGCTGGTGGTTTGGAACGCCATGACCGAAGTCGTGCTGGACGAAGTTGTCGTAGGTGCTCAGGTCATCGGCTTCAAGGCACAGGATGTTTTGCAGTGGTCGCCTGATGGCTCCGGCTTTCTGTTGGCACACCGCAAGTACTTTGACCGCGGCGCCCGGCAGGTTGTTTGGGAGTTGGAGATTCAAAACATCGCTCAGCCGCCGATCAAGTTCGTCGGCGAGGACCGGCTGGTGACCTTCAGCCGCAAAGGGCGGCATAAGGTAGGCCTGGTCGAAATGGCGGTGCCCAAGGCCGAAATTCAGCAGGCGTTGGCGTCGATGCAATCCGAAGAAGCCCTGCTCAAGCCGGGTGACAGCGTGACGCTGGACATCCAAATCGGCGCTGTCCGCTATGCCAGCGCTCAAGAAGTTGCTGATGAGTTGACCGAACTTTTCGCCGAACGTTTCCGCAGCCGCGGCATCGATGTCGCCCCCGGCCAGCCGGTCGTCTTGTCGCTGAACTACAGCGAAGCAGCGGGGGCGGTGACACAAATTGTCGAGCGCGATCAATTCGGGCGTAACGAGAAAACCGTTGGTACGACGACGCAAACGGAAACGTCGTTGGACATTAAGCTGACCGCTGACGATGGCAAGACGCTCTTGTGGGAAAAGTCGCGCGACGTCGGCTCGTCGCAATACGGGGTGGTTTCGTCAACCGACCCCAAGGACCTGCGAAACTCGCGCTATAGCACGATGAAAACCATCCTTCGCCGCGAATGGATGCCCTATTTCGTAGCTCGCGATGAAGAC
>CALBTA010000412.1 GCA_937967755.1 uncultured Planctomycetaceae bacterium
TCGCCCGCGAGGTCGCGTCGGTCGCCGACCTGGAAATGCGGATGCAGGGCATCGTCCTGCTAGGCGGTTTCCTCAAGCTGACCCCTTATGCGAATCAATTGAACATGTCCGACGAAGAAGTTTACGGCGGCGTTGAAAAGGCGCTGAGAAAATATTTCGGCAAGCGCGGCGAGCAGGTGGTACAAGACAACCTCACCTGTGTGAAACGCGGCTTTGGAGAGATGCAAGAGATTCCCCGGGATGTGATGGTGGCGGAATCTAATGGACATGGTTGAGAAACTCGAAATTCGATTTAACTCACAAGCTTAAATTCCAAGCAAAAGGTTACCCTATGGCTACCGCCGATCTTCCTAACAGCGCTTCCATGAACGAAGCCAACGAGCATGATCCGCATAACAACAACAGTTACGGAACGCTCGTCGATACCCCGTATAAGTACGCCGAATTGCCGGTGATCAATGTTGATGACTTCAACGAACGGGTGATTCGCGGGTACGAAGAAGGCTCCGCCGAAAAGGGCTTGCCGGCCGATGATTATGTCGCGCGTAGCCTGATTCCCGCGGGCACGGCCGTGTTGCGGGATTTCAGTTACGTAGCGCCGGAAATCCCTGAGTACATTCCCGATAACTGCACCGGCTGCATGGACTGCGTGACCGAATGCCCCGATACGGCAATCTTGGGCAAGGTGCTGGGCGAGGCGGAATGCACGGAGAAACTCGGCAAGCTGGACGAAAAAGACCGGGAAACATTCGAGTGGCAATGGGCGAAGACGCGGAAATACTACGATTCTTACGAGAAAAAGCTCGGCGAGGGCGGCCGCTTCGCCATCATCATCGATCCCAGCAAGTGCAAAGGCTGTGCTGAATGCGTCACGGTTTGCGACGACTTGGCGCTGAAGATGATTCCGAAGTCCGATGAGAAGATGGAGGAAATCCAACGCAGCCACCGGTTGTTCAAGGAATTCGGGCCATCCGACGAGCGGTTCATCAACGACAATCTGTTGATCGACATGATGCTGAAGGAGCAGACGCACATCTATGTCGGCGGGGCCGGCAGTTGTGCCGGCTGCGGCGAGGGAACCGCCCTGCGGATGATGTGCAGCGCGACCGGCGCGAAGTACGGCGATCAGTGGGGCATCGTCGCGGCGACCGGTTGCAATACGGTTTACACCTCCACGTACCCATACAACCCGTACCTGGTGCCGTGGACGAATTCGCTGTTCGAGAACGCCCCTGCCGATGCGATGGGTGTCCGCGCCCGTTGGGATCAGATGGGTTGGGAAGACAAACCGCTGTGGGTGATCGGCGGCGACGGGGCGATGTTCGACATCGGTTTCCAATCGCTCAGCCGGATGTTGGCCTCGGGCATGAACATCAAGGTCTTCGTGCTCGATACGCAGGTCTACTCCAACACAGGTGGTCAGGCGTCTACTAGTACTTACATCGGCCAGAACACCAAGATGAGCCAGCACGGCAAGCTTCTGGGCGGAAAGCAAGAACGGCGCAAGGAGATCGCTCAGATCGCCATGATGCACCCGCGGACATTCGTCGCCCAGACGACGTCGGCGCACACCAACCATTTTTATAAGGCGATTTTGGGCGCGCTCGAATTCGATGGCCCGGCAATCATCAACTGCTACACAACCTGCCAGCCGGAACACGGCGTCGCCGACAACATGGCGGCCGACCAGGCCCGCCTGGCCGTCGACACACGGGCCTTCCCGCTGCTGATTTATGATCCCCGCGCCGGCGACAGAATTCGCGACCGTCTGTCGTTGCAAGGCAACCCGGCTATGAAGGACGACTGGTGGACCAATCCCAAGACGGGCGAACTGGTCGACTTCATCGACTTCGCCCGCAGCGAAGGCCGATTCGCCAAGCACTTCGACAAGGAGGGCAACCCGTCGTTGACTCTGCAAGCCGGCAAGCAAGACCGGCTGGAAAATTGGCAAGTGCTGCAAGAGCTCGCCGGCCTGCGTTAGCAGAGTAGGTTGGGTTTGTAACCCGACCAAGTGCAACTGATTAGTTTGGGGGGGATACAAACCCGTCCCTCTTCTTCGTTCGATTCGATGACGGAGCAATGCCATGGCCATCACCTACACCGACATCGCCAAGATGATCGACCATTCGTTGTTGCAACAGCAGCTAACGGATGAGCAGCTCAAGGCCGGTTGCCAGCTCGCGCTCGACTACGACGTGGCCAGCGTTTGCATCAAACCCTATTACCTGAAGCGGTGTGCCGAACTGCTTGCCGGCAGCACGGTCAAGGCGAGCACGACCATCGGCTTCCCGCACGGCGGCCACTTGACGAAGATCAAAGTCGCCGAAGCCGAAGCGGCACTGGACGACGGCGGGCAAGAACTCGACATGGTCGTCAACATCGGCAAGGTGAAGTCCGGGGACTGGGACTTCGTGGCGGCGGATATTAAGGCGGTCAACGACGCAACGGTCGCCGACGGGCAACTGCTGAAAGTCATCTTCGAGAACTGCTTCCTCAGCGACGAAGAGAAGATCAAGCTCTGCGAAATCTGCGGCGAGTTGAACGTCGCGTTCGTAAAGACTTCGACCGGTTACGGCGAAGACGGGGCGACGATTGAAGATCTGACGCTGATGCGCAAACACTCGCCCGACCACGTGCAAGTAAAGGCCGCCGGCGGCGTCCGTGATTTCGACAAGATTCTTCAGGTCCGCGAAATCGGCGTCGCGCGCGTCGGGGCCAGCCGGACGAAAGACATGCTTGACGAATGCCGGCAGCGCCTGTCGGACTCTTAATCTTGCCATCGCCAACATTCGATGCCTGAAGGCGACACCATCTTTCGTGCCGCGGCGAAGTTGCGGGAGAACATTCTCGGTTCGACGATTCAATCGGCCGACACGCGGGCCCTCGACTTCGATGCCGAAAAGCTTCACAGCAAGCAGGTCACTCGAATCGATGCCCGCGGAAAGCACCTGTTGATCTACGCCGACGACGAAAACGGCACTGATGGTTGGATCGTGCATTCGCACATGGGCATGAAAGGGTCGTGGCACTGCTACTCCAACGGGCAACCGTGGCGGAAACCGGCTGAGCGGGCGGAACTGACCCTACAGTTCGACCATGGCCATGCCGTTTGCTTTTCGCCCAAACTGTTGGAACTGTTGACCCCGGCCCAGTTGAAGGTTCACCGCTGGTTCGCGCGCCTCGGCCCCGACTTGCTTTCGCCTGATTTCGACGCGGGCGAGGTGTTAGTAAGGTTTCGCCGCCGCAATAGCTCGCCTATCGGCGAAGCGATTATGAATCAGACGATCGTCGCGGGCATTGGGAACGTCTACAAATCGGAACTGCTGTTTCTCGATGGTATTCACCCTCTGTCAAGAGTCGCATCGTTCAGCGATGAGCAACTGCTGGGGATCATGCGGCGGGCCCGCCGACTGTTGGCGAAGAACGTTGGCCCCGGCCGGCGGCGGACGCGGTTTCGCGGCGACCGCTACAACCACTGGGCTTACGGCCGGGCGGGCGAACCCTGCCTGAAGTGCGGCGGAGAGATCCACCTCACCCGGCAAGACGACCTGGGACGAACCACTTACTTCTGCCCAACGTGCCAGCCGTTGCGGGAAGAACGCGAGCGATCACACGGGGCAGTGGGCCAAGTCGTCGATCCAAGCCTCGACGACGGAAGTTAAGTTCGCGTTGGCATCGACGTAATTGATGACCGCCAGGCATCGCTCGGCGCGGATCGCGTCCTGCTCCGCGGCGACTGCATCCGCCGCATGCTCGCGCATTGCTTGCGCAAAGTACTCAGCCGCCCAATTAGCGACTTGTCGCAGCCGCGCCCGGCGCGGCGGGGCATCTTTGCCGGCCGCGTCCACGAATTGCACGATTTCCTTCGCCAACGCGACCGAATTGTCCGCCCCGCTGGCCAGATCATCAACCAGCCGCGCCCGAAATTCCCGCAACTGGGGGTCGGACAATCGCAAAGCATCCTGCACGCTGCCGCCGCTTACCTCCGCCAGCATCCGCGCTTCCCCTTCCGATTCGGCCAACTGGTGGTTGATGAGGAGTTGCGCGACCGATTCGCGGCGGAGCGGCTGAAAGCGAATGATTTGGCAGCGCGAGCGAATGGTCGGAAGTTGCCGTTGCAGCGAACTTCCGATCAGAATGATCACCGAGCGCGGCGGCGGTTCTTCCAGCGTCTTCAGCAGGCAGTTCGCCCCTTCGACATTCAGGTAATCGGCATCGTCGATGATTGCGATCTTCCGGTCGCCGCGCATCGGCTTCAGCGCGATGCGGTGGCACAGCCCTTCACGGTTGCGGTGCTCCTTATCGCCGATGAAGACTTCCAGCGGAATGTACGCCTTATCACCCGGCTTGGAAACCAATTCCAAATCGGGGTGCGTTCCAGCCCGTACTTGTTGGCAGGACGAACACTCGCCGCACGCTTCCAACTCGCTTTCGCTACTCGCCTCGCACAACAAGGCTTGGGCGAGAGTGATGGCGAACGTCCGTTTACCGATTCCCTCCGGGCCGACGAACAAGAACGTGCTGGCCAACCGCCCGCGAGCTACCGCCCGGCGGAAGCCTTCAAGTACGTCTTGATGTTCGAGTATCTCAGACCAAACCATCGCGCTGTACCAGTTTTCCTACCGCCGACTGAATTCGTTGTTGAACTTCTTCAATGCCGCCGGCGGCGTCGATCACCGAAATCGCCGCCGGGTGTTTGGCCGCTTCGGCCAGGAAGCCGTCGCGCACTTTCGTCATGAAGGAAACGCCGCGTTGCTCCATGCGGTCCGCTTCGCCCGGCAGCCTAGCCAGGGCGTCTTCCGGCGGCATGTCTAACAGCAGTGTCAAATCTGGTTGCAACCCGCCCGTGGCGACTCGGCCAACCGTCCACAGTTCGTCGACGTCCAACCCGCCGCCGTAACCTTGGTAAACCACGTTCGCCAGCAGGAACCGGTCACAAACCACCGTCTGGCCCGCTTCGAGAGCCGGGCGGATGACTTCCTCCACCAATTGCGCTCGAGCCGCCATGTACAGCAACATCTCACTGCACATGCCCAGCGGCGTATCGTGGTGGCCAAGCAAAACCGCGCGCACTTCTTCGCCCAATTTCGTGCTGCCCGGGTCACGGCAAGTGACCACATCGCGCCCCTTCGAGCGCAGGCAATCGGCCAACAATTCCACCTGAATGGACTTGCCGACCCCATCGATGCCGTCGAGCGAAAGAAACATTCCGCCATTGTCGCGTCAAGGCGGCGGTTTGTCACGGTGGGGGTGCGGCGGCTATTTCTTGGCCGCTTCGCCGTTCTTAGAAGCTTCAATCAGCGCCCAATCGCGGCGTTGGCGGGAGCTGGGGATGTCCATCTTCTTGCGGTACTTGGTGACCGTTCGCCGGGCGACGGTCAGGCCTTCCTCAGCCAGGCGCACGACCAGGTCTTCGTCGCTGTAGGGCTTTGTCTTATCTTCGTTGTCGACGATCTCTTGCAACTTCACCCGAATGGCGTCCCAGGCGACTTCTTCGCCATCGGCGCTGGTCGTGCCTCCGACGAAGAAACCCCGCAACGGAAAAATTCCGCGCGGCGTTTGAATCCATTTGTCGTCGACCGCCCGGCTGACCGTAGTGACGTGAACCTTCACTTCGTCCGCCACCTTCTGCATTTTCAGCGGCTCGATATGTTCGGGGCCTTCGTCCAGAAACTTGCGCTGGTGGCGAACGATTGATTCGGCGACATTCGTCAGCGTCGATCGCCGCTGGTTGATGGCATCGATCAGCCACTGGGCCGCGTTGATTTTTCGCTTGATGAACTCCCGCTCCTCCGGCGTGCAGTCCTTACTTTGCAGGCGCTGGCGGTAGTACCGGCTAATGCGCAACTGCGGTACGTTGCCGTCTTCCATGAAAACGTGATAGCTGCCGTCGTCGCGCTGCTCGACAAACACATCCGGCGTTACGGTCGGAACCATCGACTGCGTGAACGCGGCACCCGGCTTGGGGTTCAGGTGGCGGAGTTCTTCCCACGCCTCGTCGATTTGCTCGAACGTATACCCGGTAATCTTCTGCACCTGCGGCAGCCGGTTCTCACCCATGTCTTGCAAATGATCCGAAATCAGCCGCCGCAGCCTTTCGTAATGCGGCATGTCTTCGCGAAGTTGCAGCAGAAGGCATTCCCGCAAGTCGCGTGCCCCCACCCCGATTGGCTCCAGCGATTGCACCACCCGCAAGGCTTCGGCGGCTTTGGTCTGCACCTCATCACTGGCGTTGGGGGGAAGTAAATCACCCAGTGCGTTAGGCAGGTATCCGTTGAAATCAACGGCGGTGACTATCCGCATCGCCAGCCGGCGGATGTCGGGCTCCAAATCCAGTTCGCAAAGCTGCCGCTCCAAGAATTGCTGCAGCGACACGTGGCGGTCGGCGACGTTGGCCATCGCATCCAATTTGCGATCGCCCGCCTCTTGCAAACCCGCTTGTGAGCGCGAGGGGCGTTCGTCGAAGTAGTCGGGTACGTCGCGGTCGAGATCATCCAAGCGTTCAAAGTCATCCTTGCTCGACTTGTCATCGACGACCATTTCTTTCTCTTCGGCCGTCGGTGCATCCGGATCGTCACGTTCGTTGCTTTCATCGGGAAGCGTGTTCTCGCGGTCGTTGATTTCCAGCAGTGGATTTTCGTTCATCTCCTGGTCGATGCGTTCTTCCAAAGCCTGCAGCGGCAACTGCAAGATTTCCATCGACTGAATCATGCGCGGTGCCAGAATTTGCTTCTGCACCTGCCGTTGCTCAAGGCCGATTGAAAGTCGCATAGCTAGTCCAGTCTTATCAGTATCAGAGCTTCTGCCGCCCGCTGATCGCGTCGGCCAGAATCTCTTTGTTGGTATGTTCAAGCACGCTGCCTGTCGTGACGCCGCGGGCGAGCCGTGTCACTTCTACGTCGCTATCGCCCAATAAGTTGGAAATATAAAGCGCTGTGCCGTCGCCCTCGGTGTTCGGATTGGTCGCCATCAACACTTCGCGCACTTCGCCTTCTTTCACACGCTCCAGCAAATGATCAACGGTCAAATGCTCTGGCCCGATGCCATCAAGCGGCGCGATCCGCCCCAACAGCACGTGGTAAAGCCCGCGGTGAGCGCTCGATTGCTCCAGCGCCATCAAATCCCGCGGCTGTTCGACAACGCAAATCGTCGTTCGGTCGCGGCGCGGATCTTCGCAGATCACACATTGCTCGCGCTCGGAAAGGTTGTGGCAGATCGCACAGTACCGCACGTTTTCTTTCACGTCGCGAATCGCATCGGCCAAGGCGATCGCTTCGGTCGAGTGCAACCGGAGGATGTGGTAGGCCAAGCGTTCAGCCGATTTGTTTCCAATACCCGGCAAACGCGACAGGTGGTCGATCAACGCGGAAACAGATTCGGTGATGTGGGCCATGGTTACCTACGCCTCGTTGCCCCCGCCGACGAACTTATCGAGCGCTTCGTTCAAACCCGGCAGATTCATGTCCGAAGTCATTGCCTTCATCGCTTCGGCGTGCAATTGCTTGCCTCGGGCGATGGCGTCGTTGATTGCGGCCGGCAGCAAGTCTTCCAACATTTCGCGGTCGCCTCGTTCGACCAACTCCGGCTCGATGGCAACCCGCAGGATTTCACCTAGCCCGTTGGCTTCGACTTTCACCATGCCGCCGCCGGAAGTCCCTTCCACCCGTTGGCCGCGAAGTTGGTCGTTGATCTCTTCCATCCGACCGGTCATTTGCTGGGCCTGCTTCATCATCGAGGCAAGTCCGCCAAGTTGTTTGAACACGATATGAAATCCTTTTTGCTATTGAATTTGCGAAGGCAATTGGTCGGACGTGTTGGTGGCTCTATTACGTCGATCGATCCTTAGGTGGTTC
>CALBTA010000413.1 GCA_937967755.1 uncultured Planctomycetaceae bacterium
CGTCGTTCCAATCGCTCTTGTAGCCGCCGCTGACCCACAGGCCGTCGATTTCGTCGCCCTCGATCTTTTTGAGCAAATCAGCAAACGAGGTCAGCCCGCCGCCCAACCGCGTAGCGATTTCCTCGACGCCGCGACGGTTGGGACACTTCTCCGCCCGAATCACGAAGCCGTTGGGATAGGTTTCGTCCTCTCCTTCGCTGGGAATTTGACCGACGGCGAGCAGCGCTTCCTCGTCGATATTCTTGATGTATTGGGCGAGCAAATAGGCTTCCTCGACGGTCAAGTGCGGCGAAAGCACTGCGGCGAGCCGCTTGGATTTTCGCAACCGCTTGTCGATTTGTTCCGGCAGCGTCGACCAATCCGCTTTGACGACTTCGTCGCCGTCGCGCGTTCGCGGCTCGACCAGCCGGTTTTCATCATGCACATGCTTCCAGCCGTAACGCCCTTCGTCGCACATCCACCACTGGTTGATATGCGCGTTCGGCCGCGGGCGGAGGCGGTAAAGTTGATCCTGATTTTCGTCGACGTGGATCGAACACCCTGTGGAACATCCGGCGCAGACATTGTCGTGCGTCTTCATGAACCAGACGCGCTGTTCGTACAGGAAGTCGCGATCCCCCAACGCCCCAACCGGGCATAAATCAACGACATTGCCCGACATCTTGTTATCCAGCGGGTAGCCGGGAAACACGTCGATCTCTTCATGCGCGCCGCGGTTGATCACCATCAACTCGCTAGTTCCGGAAATCTCGCGGGTGAACCGCACGCAACGGGTACACATCACGCAGCGATCGACAAACAGCGTGACGGTGTCGCCCATCGGCCGCTTGCGACTGGTGAACGGCTTCAGGTCGGCCCGCCGCTTTGGCATGCCGTGTTCGAAATAGTAGTCCTGCAGATAGCACTCGCCCGCCTTGTCACAGATCGGGCAATCGATGGGGTGATCGATCAGCAGATCTTCTTCAACCATCGCCCGGGCGTGAATTACCTTTTCGCTGTTGGTGACGAAGACCGTGCCATCCCCGGCGGGCGTTTGGCAGCCGGGGACCAGCTTGGGCACCATCGATATCTCGCCCGACTCGGGATCCTTCCGCCCGGTTTCGACGAGGCACATCCGGCAACTGGCAACGACCGACAGGCCGGGATGCCAACAGTAATGCGGAATATCCACACCCGCGCGCGCCGCCGCCTGAATGCCGTTAAGGCGTTCATCATCGCCGATTTCGATTTCAATTCCGTCAACCGTTACGACTGCCATGGTTCGTTTTTCTCTTTTGCCCGCGAATGACGCGAATTTACGCGAATGAAAAAGTGGACCACGGAGAGCACGGAGAGGCACAGAGACAAGAGGAAGTTAGCAGTAGCAGAACTCGTGAGAGTTCTGGCTTCAACATCTCAATTCATCTTGGCTCGCCCGAAGTCTCACGACTTCGGCTACATGCTTACGACCTCTCTGTGATACTTCGTGTCCTCTGTGGTTTTTGATTGCGAACACTATTGATTCGCGGGCAGTTCCTTTCGTGATTGGTTCAGTGCAATTGAACGAGGTCCATCGCTGGTACGGGATCGGTTTCCATGTACCCGGATGGGTTGGTTGTTTTGATGTAGTCTTCGCATTCATCGCGCCATTTGCGAATCACGTTCTTGATTGGCCAGGCGGCTCCGTCGGCGAGGCCGCAGATGGTCGTGCCGGGCATGATGCCGATCGAATCGCCAATTTCCAGCAGCAATTCCAAATCGATCAGCCGGCCGCGGCCCGCGCGGATGCGATCCATCATCCGCAGCGCCCAACTGGTGCCTTCGCGGCAGGGCGTGCATTGGCCGCAGCTTTCGTGGGCGTAGAAGCGGCAGCAGTTGTGCAGTACGTCGATCATCGACGTTTGATCATCAACGACCGTGACCGCCGCCGTTCCCAAACCGAGGCAGTCGTACTTTCCGGGGCCGTTGAAATCGAGCGGGCAATCCAGTTCGTCGTGACGCAAAAATCCCATGCTGATGCCGCCTGGCACGGCCGCTTTGGCTTTGCGATTTTTCCAAACGCCGCCGCCGAAATCTTCGATCAACTCGCGGGCGGTAATTCCCAGTGGAGCTTCGTAGCAGCCGGGCTTTTCGATGTGCCCTGAGATGCAATACAGCTTCGGCCCGAAACTGCCGGCGTCGCGCGGGTTGTCGGGGTTGGGCGGCACGCCGATCGATTTGAACCACTCGACGCCGCGATCCATGATGTGCTTGACGCAGGCGACCGTCTCGACGTTGTTGACCACCGTCGGCTTGCGAAACACCCCTTCGACCGCCGGAAAGGGCGGCTTGATCCGCGGCCAGGCCCGCTTGCCTTCGAGACTTTCAATCAGACCCGTCTCTTCCCCGCAAATGTACGCGGCCGCCCCGCGGTGAATGAACACGTCCAGCGAGTACCCGCTGCCCAAGATATCTTTGCCGAGCAAGCCCGCCGCGTAACATTCGTCGATGGCGCCTTGCAACCGCTTGAGCGACAACGGGTATTCGTATCGCAAATAGATGTACGCGGTCGACGTCTTTGTCGCAAAGCTGCTAAGGATCAACCCTTCCAGCACCTGGTGCGGGTCTTCCTCCATCAAGATGCGGTTGTTGAAAGTCGCCGGCTCGCTCTCGTCGGCATTCAGGCAAAAATAAATCGGCCCGGGGTGATCCTTCGGCAGAAAGGTCCACTTCAAACCGCAAGGAAAACCGGCCCCGCCGCGCCCGCGCAGGGCGCTGTTCTTCACGGTTTCGACAACATCATCCGGCGAGTTGTCCTTCAACACCCGGCGCAGCGACTGATACCCGCCAACAGCTTCATACGCGCGCAGCGTGTGGCTGTCTTCGTTGTGTACGTTGGCTAGTAGAACGGGTTGGAATTGGGGCACTATACGATCTCGAGATTCTTCGTGTGGGAATCAGATCCTCAGTCCAGTTAATTCATCAGTTTCCGATCATCCGATTCGTATGCTTTGGCAACGATGTCGCCGCGACAATCGCGACACATGGCTTCCAACCGCCTTAATTCGCCAGTTAACGCATTGTCTATCTTGGCTCGCAACTCCAGCAACTCATCAAGAGAAATATCGATGTGCCAGGTGTGGTTCTCCGATTTTCGCGTTTCGTGTTCCAACACCAATTCCATACGTGGCATTGATGAACCGAAAAGCGAATCAATGGACAGGCTTTCAATATGCCCCTGGCGGGCGTGCTCACCTGGGTTAACCATCGCATCCCCTTTACACGAAGATTATAGAAGTCGTTTTTGCCACTATCGTATTCCCAACTCTTCCAAGAACCTGTCCGCCTTCGCGTTATCCAAATCCTTCCGCACGTCCTCGCCCGCGAGCATACAAGGGGCAAACTCACAGGCCCCCAGGCATTCGGCGGCTTCGATGGTTAGCTTGCCGTCGGGCGTGGTTTCGCCGGGGTTGATGCCGGCTGTCTCGCACAGGTGTGCGAGCACTTCCTCGCCGCCGCGCAGGGCACAGCTAATACTGCGGCAGACCCAGGCCCTGGTTTCTCCGTGCGGTTTCTCTTGCTTGAAGAAGCCGTAGAACGTCAGGGTGTCTTGCACTTCGGCGGGGTGCAGTTCTAGCAATTCGGCGATCTCAACCACCGCCTGCAGCGGCACATGCCGCAAGTGCGCATTGACAATATGCAGCGCCGGCAAAGTCACCGCCTGCTTGTTGGGGTAACGCGGGAAATACGCCTGTATCTCCGCGATCATCTGGTCAGTGAGGATCTTCTCGCTTGTCATTTGTCATTTGTCATTTGTCATTGGGCAAGTCAACAAGTGACGAATGACCAATGAACGAATGACCCTTACCTATCCAACTCCGCCGCAATGATATTCAAACTTCCCAGCACCGCGACCACGTCGCTCAAGGTGTGCCCGCGAATTAAATGCGGGAAGATTGCAAAATGAATGAACGAGGGCGGGCGGCAGTGGGCCCGGTAGGCCACGTCGCTGCCGTCGCCGACGATGTAAAAACCCAGTTCGCCGTTGGGCGATTCGATCGCGCCGTAAACTTCTTCTTGCGGCACTTCAAAGCCGCGATTGTTCATTACCAATTCGAAGTGCGTGATCGTCCCCTCGATACTCTGATACACCGCGTGCTTATCGGGCAGCGCTGTGCGCTCGTCTTCGCCGACGTTGATCGGGCCGGCGGGCAGGTTCTCCAGCGCCTGCTCGACAATCTTCAGGCTCTCCAGCATCTCCCGCATTCGCACATAATACCGGGCGTAGCAGTCACCGGTCTTCATGCAGGGAACCTGAAAATCAAAGTCGGCATAGCACAGGTACGGTTCGTCCTTCCGCAGATCACGCGTCACGCCAGAGGCCCGGGCGATCGGCCCGGTGGCGCTGAAGTTGATCGCTTCTTCCTTGGTGAGAACGGCGACCCCCTTGGTGCGGTCGACGTAGATTCGATTCCGGTTGAGTAGTTTTTCCAGTTCTCCATGCACCTTCGGGAAGCCGCGAACGAACGCCCGAATCTTCTCAATCGTTACGTCGGTCAGGTCGTGAAACAAACCGCCGACCCGCGTATACCCAGGGTGGAACCGCTGCCCGGAGAGCGATTCGAAAATGTCGTAAATCAATTCCCGCTGGTAGAACGCGTAGAGGAAGAACGTGAACGCCCCAGTATCCAGCCCCATCGCCCCGCAACTGAGCAGGTGGTCGCTGATGCGGCAAAGCTCCGCACAGATCACACGGATGTATTGGCAGCGCGGCGTGATCTCGATATCCATCAGATTTTCCACCGCATGGTGCCAGGCCACGCCGTTGGCGGCCGGCGAGATGTAATTCATGCGGTCGGTGATGGTGACGTACTGGTTGTAGTCGAGGTGCTCGCCGAGCTTCTCAAACCCGCTGTGCAGATAGCCGATGTCGGGCGTCGCATCGACGACCCGCTCGCCATCAAGCTGCAGCACCAGCCGCAACGTCGTATGCGTCGCCGGGTGCTGCGGCCCGAAGTTGAGCGTCCAGAGGTAATCGCTCTGCTGGGCGCGCTGCTCGTTGATTTCAGAAAGGGTTAGCGTCATCGCTACGCATCCCCCCGCCGGATCACCGGGAAATTGTGCCGTTCGCCGCGGCCTTGCATCGGGTAGTCTTTCCGCAATGGGAAGGCGGTGAACTCTTCCGGCATCAGGATGCGGCGCAGATCGGGGTGCCCAGCGAAATTGATACCGTACATATCGAACACTTCGCGCTCCATCCAATTCGCCCCCCGCCAAAGGTCGGTCGCCGTGGGAACGCTGGGGTCAGGCTCGTTCACGTAGGTGCGCAGAATGATCCGCTCGTTGGTCGCGGAGTTGGCGAGCAAGTAGACCAGTCCGAAGCGATCGGTCGCGTCACGAAAGTTCAGGTAGTCAACACAGGTGATCTCGACGAGCAAATCGAAACCGCATTCGTTCTTGAGCAATGTCAGGGCTTCGTGGATGGCCTCGCAGGGGACGACAACGCGCGCTTGCCCTCGAAACTCGCTGACGGTGCAGCCGGCGATGCGCTGTTCGATCTGTTGCGTCGTCTCCGTACTCATCTACCTGATGACCGTCGATTGCCCCATGATTGGCAGTTCCGTCAAGGCGCGCTTGGTCTGCTGCCGCTGTGATGTGTTGAACTCTTTGCCGTCGAGCGTGCCTTCGCGTTGAATCTTCTCTTGCAAATCCATGATCGCCTGAATCAACTGCTCCGGCCGCGGCGGACAACCGGGGATGTACATGTCGACCGGGATGAACCGATCAATACCCTGCACCACCGCGTACGTATCAAACACGCCGCCGGTCGATGCGCACGCCCCCATCGAAATGCACCACTTCGGTTCGTGCATCTGTTGCCAGATGCGCTGCATCACCGGCAACATTTTCATCGCGACGCGACCGGCAACGATCATCAGATCGCATTGCCGCGGGCTGAAGCGGAACACCTCCGCGCCGAAGCGCGCCAAATCATGGCGACTGGCGCCGGTCGCCATCAGTTCAATGCCGCAGCAGGCTGTGGCGAAGGGCATCGGCCACAGGCTATTCTTGCGGCACCAACTGGCAAGCTCGTCCAGTTTGGTAATGACAACGTCGTCTGGTAGATCGACTTGGGACATGTCTATTTCGTATGGCCGCTTCGCAAGCGACTATCTCCATTGCAATACGCCGCGCCGCCAGGTGTAGACCAGGCCGAGCGCCAATAGCGCGATGAACAACATCGCTTCGGCAAAAACCAGCCCGCGCCCGCTGACCCAACCTTGACTGACGGCTGCATCAATACCCGCCGCATCGGTTGAAGCGACGGCCCAGGGGTAAAGGAACAGCAGTTCCACGTCGAAGATCAAAAACGCGATGGCCACCAAGTAGAACCGTACGTCGAACCGCCGGCGGGCGTCGTGAATCGGGTCCATGCCGCTTTCATACGGCATTTCCTTCACGGCCGAATTTCGCCGCGGCCCGAACAGATTCGCCACCCCCAACATCGCCAATGCCAGCCCGATGGCGACGGCAGCGAAGATGAAAACTGGCAGGACGGCCGATGCCATAAGTTCTTTGCCAATAACAGTTTAGGGGTGTGCAGCCAGACATTGTGAAAGTTGTCACAAGCCCATCCCAAAAAAATGCGGCCACTCGCGGGCCGCTCACTCACTCGCTAAATTTGTACTCATCGCCCCTAAACTGTCAAGGTGGGAACAGAGCGGCGAACGCGGCCGTAAATCGTTATCTGGACAAAACTTAGGCTCGCTGGCGACCGCTTTCAGCATAGCCGCGAGCGACCAATTCAACGTGAGGAAAGAGTGCTCGACGCCGTCGCAATCTTACGCAAACTCGTCAGCATTCCCAGTGTCAACCCGATGGGGCGAATGCGGGTCGCCGAAGACGACGGCGGCATCTACTACGAACATCGCGTCACCGAATTCCTCGCGGGTCAGTTCGCGGAACTGGGCCTTCCCTGCGAGCGGCACGAAGTTCACCCCGGCCGGGGGAACGTGCTGGCGCGGCTGGAAGGCGCAGCGGACGGCCCCACGCTGATGCTGGAAGTCCATCAAGACACCGTTCCGATCGAAGGGATGACGGTCGAACCCTTCACCGGCGAGCTGCGCGATGGGCGCGTCTACGGCCGCGGGGCGTGCGATGTGAAGGGAGCGATGGCGTGCATCCTGACAACGATCAGCAAGTTGGCTGCCGAGCGACCGGCGGGGATGCCCAACATCGTTGTCGCCTGCACGGTGAACGAAGAGCACGGTTTCACCGGAGCCCAGCACCTGGCCGAACTGTGGCGCAGCGGCAAGTCGAAGCTACTTCCGCGAGCGCCCGATGCGATCATCGTTTCCGAACCGACCGAGTTGAATGTTGTCGTGGCGCACAAAGGCGTCGTGCGCTGGCGATGCACGGCACGCGGCCGGGCCGCCCACAGCAGCGCGCCTGAGAACGGTGACAACGCCATCTACCGCATGGCCGAAGTCATCAACATACTGCGAACGTATGCCAGCGACATTGTTCCAAGTCTGGGCGAACACCCGCTGCTTGGCCGGCCCACCTTGAGCATCGGCACAGTCACTGGCGGCATCAGTGTGAACACCGTGCCCGATCATTGCACGATTGAAATCGACCGCCGCCTGCTGCCCGATGAAGATCCCGAAGCGGCAATGCAGCACGCGACTGACTACCTTGCAGCAAACCTAGGCGACGCAAACCACCATATCGATCACAGCCAACCGATCATCGTCGCGCGGGGATTGAAGGGCAATCAAAACTCACAACTTGCCGATCGCCTGATAGCAATGGCCGATCACTGCAACGTCACAAGCCGCACCATCGGCGTCCCCTTCGGCACCGACGCATCCGCCTTTGGCACGGAAGTCCCCACTATCGTCTTCGGCCCCGGCAGCATTGTCCAGGCACACACGAAAGATGAATGGATCGCTGTCGAGCAATTAGAAAAAGCGACAGAGGTTTTGTCCGCCTTATGCGGATCTCTTTAAATGCCTTCGCAGTAAACAGACGAGGCCTTTTACTTCACGACCCGCTGCGACAACGCTACGGCATCACTTTGCTGCCGCCTGCGCAATCTCATCCTCAGCCACGATCAATTCTTCATTAAACCGCCCGCTGTAGTTCATGATGCTTTTGGCACCGTTGAAGCCGATCACGGTTTCGTCCAGCTTCAACTGCTGGCGGATGACGCGGCCGGCTGCGATGTCGAACTCGATCGTGCCCTCGGTCAGTTTCTGTACGATTTGCACCATCACCTTTGGTTGATCGCGAATGCCGGGCGACAAGATTTGCGTGTCGAAGGCGATCGTCGCGATACCCTCGTCGACCGATTGCAGCTTGTACTGTTGCCGAGTTTTGATCCGCTTGACCCGGCCGTCTTTCATTCGCACGACGATCTCTTGCGGCTTGTGCCAGGTGTGCCCGATACCGACTGCCTGCGGCGGCAGCGGAACGACTAGTTGCCCGCCCCAGGTGCCGCCGTTGATCTCATCTTCACGCTTCACCAGCTTGCCGCTGGAATCGATGACAACCTTCGCCAGCGGCACGGCGATTGATTCAGCGACCTTCTGGTAATGCAGCGGTGCGACCGGGTCGCAATGGCTGTTGTACCGAATCTCGCGCTCTTTCGAGGCCTGCCGTCCTTCTTCGTCGGTGACGTAAATCAGCGTCTGCTGCCACATGTCGGCGTAGGCGACCTGGTGCTCGAACGTCGCCAGCCCGTCGGCCTTCACGTCGTCGAAATCCCATTGCTTCGTCGAAACGCTACGGCTGCGTGCTCGTTGCCGGTTGTCTTCAATCGTCGTCTCCACCGTGACGAGATGCTCAACTTTATACTGCACGCGCTCGTTGGGGTGGAACTTGTACTTCAGCTCGAACGTCGTCCCGGCAGTTTTTTGCGCTGCTGCGTTCAGTTGCGCCGCGAAGTCAATTTCTTCGGCGTTGCAATACTGCGAAGCGGCCAGCGGCAGGGCGATCAGCAGGAAGATTCGTTTACACATGGTTCGCATCCTTGCGCGTCGTAGCGACAAGCTGCCAGCTTGTCAGCTAATGTGGTATCGGTACAGCTCGCAAGCTGGCAGCTTGCGGCTACGTCTTCTTCAAATCAAACTGCCCGCCCCAGCCGAGCTTCTCTCGCAAGGTGCGGTAATAGTTGTGCCCTGGCACTTCGATCAGTTGAAACTTCGGTTCGGCTTGCTCAACCCGTACGCGGTCGGACGTTTTCAAACTGGCCAGCAGTTGCCCGTCGACGACGGCGCTGGTCGCTTCGCCGGGGTTCAACACGGCCATCTCGTAAACGCGGTCGGCCGTATCAACGACTGGCCGCACGGTCAAAGTATGCGGGCTGATCGGCGACAGCACGAACGCCGGCAAATTCTTCCGCAAGATCGGGCCGCCGGCCGAAAGGCTGTGTGCCGTCGAACCGACCGGCGTGCTGATGATCAAGCCGTCGCAACTATAGGTAGTGGCCAATTTTGCGTCAACGTAAAGTTCGATGTTTAACATGCTGTAAGGCGGGCCGCCGAAAACCGCCGTCTCGTTCAACCCCAACGCCGTCGCTAGCACTTTGCCATCGCGAACAACGCTGGCATTGAACATCAAGTGAGAAACCACCCGGCACTGCCCGGCGGCGACTTGCGGCAGCACTTCGGCCAGTTGCTCCGTCGCCACGTCGGCCAAAAAGCCGAGCTTCCCCATGTTCACGCCCAACACCGGAACCTGGCACGACGCCATCTGCCGGGCCGCCCGCAAGATCGAACCGTCGCCGCCGAGCACAATCGCCAAATCGGCTTCGATGCAGGTCAAGTCCTCCCGCGATTCAAAGTCAGACACGGCAACGTCGAAATGCTCATCAATCAGTGGCCGAAACTTCTTCGCCCCCTCCAACACATGCGGCTTATCGGCCGCCCCCAGCAGCAAAACCCGCGGCCGCCCCGCAACGGCATGCGGCCACGTGGTTCGGGCGCTGTCAGTGGTTGTCGTTGAATCCATACCGCTATCATAACGCCCCTGTCCGTGCACGTTGCGCCAAATCCGCTTCAAGCGGCGGGGTTGGGACCTCCAGGGCCGGTACAAGGCCACTCGTCCTCGTCTTCTTTTCCTAGTTACTTGGCGTAAGATTCACACCTGGCCAGCGGCGCGCACCGCAGCGATAC
>CALBTA010000414.1 GCA_937967755.1 uncultured Planctomycetaceae bacterium
TGCTCGTGAATTCACCACAGCGGCCCTCCACGATGGAGTTTGCCTGCGCCCAGTGCGGCGCGAATACGTGCCAGGGAGTTGGCAGCAATCGCACGTATCCCACTGAAGCGCAGCGCGCAGTGGATAGGTAAACATATCAATTGTCGGACTTTGGAGGGCACAGGTATATGGTCTCTCGTGAAACTTGGTTAGCGTCACGATGCTCGCTGTCGCTCCTTCGGGGCTTTCAATGTGGGTCGCCCGTCAACCGGGGGCTTACGCCCCCGGCTACGCACTGTCGGCCCTCCGGGCCTGTTCACGCAGTGTTGCTGCGTGACAGCCGCGAAGCGGCAGCATCGCTTAGCCCCGGGCGTCAGCCCGGGGACGGCGCGCCCACAGGAAGCGAAGCCCCGGCAGGGGCGGCATCGAAATGTCCGTTCGCTATCGGAGCGGTGCTGTCGCTCGTCGCGTTGGCCTTTGCACAACCGGCCAGCGCCGATGCTCCGCAGGTTCAGTTCGATGTGGCACCGATGGTCGCTTGCCGCGATGTGACTCCACCGGAGTTTTCGCAGATCAACCCGGACGAACGGCTGATCGAAGCGAGGTTTCAAATCTCGGCGCTGCTCAGGGGTGGAAACGAAAACGATCTAACCGAGTTCCTCTACTTGATCGACTCGCCGCAGCGCAGCATGGCGGTCGAAGACTATCTGCCGAAGACCACGTTGGCGACCGACGTGGTGGGCAGTGTGGGAATCGACCGGCGGGACGAAGATTCGGTGACCAACGGCATCAAGGTCGATGGCGACGCGTCGACCTACTTAAAAGCGAATTTCACTCGAGCGCGTACCAAGACCAACGGCGAGCGCGTCCAATACGAACGCCTGCCGCCATTAGAGTTGCTCTCGGCCAGCGGCACGATGAGCCGTGGGGCGGCCGCTTACTTCAAGTTGAAGCCGTCACCGCGCACCTCCTTGGAAGGTGCGAAGGATTTCGTGCTGATCCTGCGCGTGCCTGCCCTCTGGCGGGGCGATTACGTGCGCCTGCGTTGCGATGCGGTCGGGTACGATCGCGGGGTCGTGCGGCAGTTCGACGAATCGAAACATTGCGGGCGCGGCGAGTTCTATGTGGCGTTGTACGCCGAAGGCGACTTGCCGGCCAAGCAAGCCGCGGCGGCGGTCGTCGATACCGAACGCCACTTTCGGATGACCGTCTCGCAAAGCCGCCAGGCAATTGGTGAAAAGCGTTACCCCACGCCCGTCCACCGGTTGGGTTCGCTGTTGTCGGTCAGCGAACCAAAAATCCCCGACGCATGGTTTCAAGACATCCTCCGCAACCCGGCCGAAAACAACCTCGCCCGTTACGAGCGGCATCTGCCTGAGGGCGTCCGAGAGTCGGCCAAGAGATACCAAACGGCCCAGAAAAAGCTGAGAAAACTAAACGGGCAGCCTCAGTAACTCCGGCCGCTCAACTCTTTCCGCCGGCCGTCGATTGTTATTGCTGATTTCTCCCCCGATGGGCTATATTGCTAGCTATCGGTGTTGCTTCACCGCAGGCAATTTCCACGGACGTAGGCGATCAATCGAAGGAGTATCAGACGGATGGCCATTTTGGAAGCAAGCGTGTGCATCGATCAGATCGGCGAAACCGCCGGTGAAATCTGGCATCTGCTGGCCGAAGAGAACGAGCCGGTATCGCTGGCCCAACTTGCCAAGCGGATCGACCAGCCCCGCGACGTGATCATGCAAGGCATCGGCTGGCTCGCCCGCGAAGACAAGATTCACATCGAAGAGAACGGCCGCACGCGCTACGTCACGCTGACGGATTATTGAAGTGCGGACGGGTTGATAAGTTGACAATCCGTCTTACCCTTTTGTGCATGCTGAAGAGAACGAATCACGGCGTTGGTTCCTCCGCGCCGGCGGCTTTGGCGGCGGCGGGATCGATTTTCCAGAGGGCCTCGGCGCACACACCCTTGGTGTAGGAAGACTCGGTCTCGTTGTGCAGCTTCACCAGCGCGGGTACGGCTGGCGCGGCGGCCTTGCCGATTTTGCCGAGCGCAGAGGCGGCGGTGGTGTCGACGTAATTGTATTGGAGCGCCTCGGTTAACGCGCCCACTGCCGCGGCCGCATCGGCTCCGAAACTTCCCAATGCCCTGGCTGCAAGATGGCGGACGTCTCGATCCTCGTCGGTGAGTGCAGCGGCGAGCGCCTTCACGGAAACTTCTGGCTGCTCCGCGATCTGGCCGAGGGCCTGTGCCGCAGCGGCGCGGACTTCGGCGTCGCTGTCGGTCAACGCCTTGGCCAGTTCGTCGGCCGAATCGCCGGCGACCGATTTCATCTGCCCCAGCGAATTGGCGGCCGCGACCGCCAATTCCGGATCGCCGAGCGACATCGCCTTATTGAGAACCGGAACCGCGTCGCCGCCCCGCTCGCCGAGCGCACCCAGCGCCGCAACAGCGTCGTAACGCAAGTGCGGGTCTTTCAGATGCTTGTACAGCGCCGGCAGAATCTGATCGTTGGGCACGCCGATCTTCGCGAGCGCCGAAGTGGCCGCCCGCATGCGTTTCGGCCGGTCGAGCTGCGCCAACAATGCGGGCGCGGCTTCCTTGGCGGCGGGGCCCATGCTGCCCAAATAGGTTGCGGATCGTTCGAACCAGCCTTCTTTGGGCAACATTTCAACGGCCTTGGGAACAGCAGAAGCCGCGTCGGGACCAATCGCAGCCAAGGCATCGAGCGCATAGTACGAGGCGTCCTCGTCGTCGAGCAACTCAATCAACTTTGGGGCAGCCGCTTTGGCGTGGGGGCCAAGTTGTTGCAGCGCGTACAGCACCGTGCCGTCAATCCGGTCGCGCTCGTCCAGTAGGTTTTCGGCCAAGACGGCAGCCGCTTCGGCGGCGTCGTTGTCCAGATGGGCCAACGTGATCGCGGCTTGGCGCTTCAGCGCCGCGTTGTCCGACGCCAGTGCACTTCGGGCCAACGCGATCTCCGCCGCGCGCTCTTCCTGGGGCCAATCGCTGGCGCGAGTGAACGCTTCCAGCAGAATCGCCTTCTCGGCATCGGTCGCGGATTCGGCCTTCTTACGCAACGCGGCCAACCCAGCAGGCCGCATGGCCGTGTCGTTGAGCAGCGCATCGTTGAAGTGGCCGCGAGTGTACTCATCCGTGGTCAGCAGGCCGTTGACCAACGCATCGATCGCCTCGGGCGAGGTGTCGTCGGCGAACGACAGGAAACTGGCAGCCGTGGCGGCCTGGTTTTCGTCGCCGCTTTGCAGCATCTTGATCCAATGCTCGCGAGCGCCGCGCAGGTCTTCGGGCCGCTGTTGCATCGCGCGGGTTGCGGCATAGCGAAGGTTGTGGTCCTCACCATGCAACGCTTGCAGCAGGCTCGCCTCCAACGCTTCCCAAGGCTCGTCCCAACTTGCCAGTAACACCGCGGCGCTCTGGCGAACGGGTGGCTGATCCGACTCGAGCAGCGGCTTGACCCGCTCCAGATCAGCGTCGGTCTTTTCGATCTTCAATGACAACAGCACGCTGCCGGCGGCCGCCCGCGCGGGTGCGGGTGCTTCTTCATCAAGCAGAAGATCCAGCAACGGCTGGCGAACGGCAGCCCCTTGCGAGTAGAGCGCATGCCGCACATAGTCACGCAGGTCTCCGTCGTCGGTGCGTAAGATGTCGATCAACGGGTCGATGAACCGTTCATCGACCAGCGAACCATCGTATAGCGCGTTGACAGCGACCTCCCGCGTTGCTTCGTCCTCAAGCAAGTTCAACATCGCCGGCACCTGGCTGGCATGCAGCTTGTGATAATCGATGGTGCTGGCCGCTTCGGAAGCCACGTCTTCGTTTTCACTGCTTAGCAATTTCACCAACACGGCACTCAGTTCCGCCGGGTAGCCCTCCTCGCCCCATTGCAATCGCCGCAAGGCGATCAACGCGGTCGATTGCCGCTCCGCGTCTTCTTCATCCAATGCAGCAACCAATACGGGAAGCCCGCTGCGGTTCTTCGAATCGGCGTGGGCCAACGTGGCGGCGGCATGCACTTTCACGCGGGCGTCGTCACTATCGAGTGCGGCCAACAACTTGTCTTTGGGAATTCGTGCCCGATGGGACAGGCTGGTCAACATATAGATCGCCGCCTCGGCTGCTTGAGGGTCGCTGCCAGGATCGACCACGACATCAACCAGCGGCGCGATGGCCGCCCGGCCGTGTTCTTGAATCGCGCCGCGCAGTTCCCAATCGTTGTCTCCACCCAGCGAATCGATGAAGATCGCCAGCATCTTCGGTGAAGATTGCCCTTGCTCTTGCAGATACAGCGCAGCCTGGCGGCGGACGTCGAGGTC
>CALBTA010000415.1 GCA_937967755.1 uncultured Planctomycetaceae bacterium
GGCCGGGGTGAGGGGGGCGAACTGCATCCGTTGCGGTTAAAGATTCTAATGGCTTTTTGGGGTAATTAACTAATTCGATGCCCGTACGTGATGGAAACAACCTATCGTGACTCCCCTCACCCTAACCCTCTCCCCGAGGGAGAGGGAATTTGGCGCCCAACGATACTAGCTTACAAACCGATCCAATTCTTGATGCCCAGGCGAAAAAGAATCCAAAGCGCCATCACGGCTTCGCGGCCGTTGATTTTCGATTGCCCCCGTTCACGGTCGGCGAAGACGATTGGCGTTTCGGTAAATCGTGCGTCGGCCCTTTTCAGGTGCCAGAGAATCTCCTCCTGAAACGAGTAGCCGCGCGAGCGGATGGCATCGAAATCGAGGCGTTTGAGCACACTCACCCGATAGCAACGAAACGCCCCGCTGCAATCCTTCGACTTCAGCCCCAACAGAATGCGTGCGTACAAGTTCACGCCGCGGCTCATCAACCGGCGACGCAATGGCCAGCCTTCGGTACCGCCACCAGCAACGTAGCGGCTGCCAATGACACAATCGGCCGTTTCGCCATCGGCGTTTTCCATGCCTGCGACCATAGCCGGCAGATAACGCGGGTGATGGCTGAAGTCGGCATCCATGTTCAGCATGTAGTCGTAATCATGCTCAATCGCATATCGCATCGCCGCAATCGTCGCAGTGCCCAAGCCAAGTTTTCCTTCGCGATGCAAACAATGAATTCGCGGATCGCGCTGGCGCTGCTGGTCGCACCACTTTCCCGTGCCATCAGGCGAGTTGTCATCGACCACGAGAATATTCGCGTCGGGAAGCTGATCGTGAATCGCTTCCACCAGCAACGGCAGATTGTCGATCTCGTTATAGGTCGCGACCGTGACCAACGTCTTGCGGGGTTCGTCCATCGGCATATGCTCAGTAGGTTGGACTTCCAAGTCCGCCGATATGGTAGACGAACCGCCAGAAAACAGTAAGAGCGGACTCGGAAGTCCGCTCCACTGAAACTTAAACTGCATGCGACGCGAAGGGCACTAGTCCCACCACCAGGCCCGCTGCGGAAGCTTGGCCGGCTTGGAATCCTTGTGGCCGTAAGCCAGATCGCCCGTCGCATCCATCTCGATCGCGTCACGCTTGACCAACGATTGCGGGCGGAACGCCACACCGCCGCTGACGCCGGCGATGAACTTCTTGCCGTTGATCACCTTGTGGTTGATCACGGTTTCCACTTCGACCGGGGCTTCGGCGACTTCGACCTGGTACTTCTGGGGGTCGCCGAAGTGCGTCAAATGCCAGTTCGTTTGGCCGGCCAAGTCTTCCGCCCGAATCATCTCGGCCACGAGCGCCAAATCGAAGATGTTCTGCAATTCCGCATACACAGGATAGCGGGCCATCAGCTTGTCGAATTCCTTCGTGAAACTGCGGGCGAAGCGGTTGGTCAACTCGTCCGATTTGCCGGTGTGAACACGTTCGCCGCGTTCGGTCAGCATTTCATTTTCGCTGAGAACCTTTACACCTTGTCCGGCGAATTCGAAGACGTCGCGGCCTTCGCTGGCTTTGATCGCGTCGTAGTTCAGCGTGAACCACCAACGCAGCACGTTCATCGGCGGGGCTTCGCCGCC
>CALBTA010000416.1 GCA_937967755.1 uncultured Planctomycetaceae bacterium
GCGGCAGATACCGAACAACTCCTAGCAGCGCATGAAGCGTTTCGGAAGTTGATGCTCAACTCGATGGCCGACCTGGTCAGCGCCGACGCGGGCAGGGTAACGCCAGAGGAAGCACAGCTGTTGTACGTGCGATACCTAGGACCAATCGCGCGGGTGTGCGCAATTGCTGGTGATGAAACTGTGCGTGAAACATTGCAGCAGTCTTTGAACACGCTTGCCGGTCGCTCGCCCGAATTCACGCAGGAAGTTGCCGCTTACGCGAGCGCCACCTCGGAAGCTTTGCGATGGCGCAACCGTATGTCGGCGGCGCACGCGCGCACCGCTCGTCAAGAAGCCCAATCGCTGCAGGCGCTGCTCGACGCGGCGTCAGCGACCGATGCTTTGAAAAGCCGGCCGGCCAGGAGCAACCCGGCCGTGAACAAACTGACGGTTTCAGCACCGCTGTTAGTGCAAGATGTTGCCGCCGTGGCGGTGGGCAAGCCGGCGTTTGCAGATTTCATCACCCCGCAGGCAAATAATGTTTCCACCAGTTGGCTAACCACGTATCACTTTCTGCGCTTGCCCTCGCAGCAGATTCCCACCGCGGAAGTCGCCGCGCTGAAGCGCGATCTGCTCGTCGCCGAGGGTGCGCCGCCGCTTTCACTTGAAGCGGCCATCGCCATCGAAACGGCCGAATCAGGGTCGCTTTCCGCGGCCGGCGGAGAGGTCGCCGGCGTTGAACTGCAAGGAACGTTGATTCATTTCATTCGCAACGAAGCGACCGGTCACCTGGCGGTCGGCGTCACGCCCGATTTGTCGAAGACCACCATCGCGGAAACGCTCTGGCAGTTCGACATTCAGCCAAAGTGGTTGCAGCACGAGTACATCTTTGTCAATTTACCGTAGGCCGGGCACTCTTGCCCGGCATCCAACGGGAAGGAGTGCCCGTCTTACGCCCGCGGTCGAACTCGTCATAATTCGGTGCGACCAGGCAGGCAACTAACTCACCAGAAGTCTCACGACTTCTGCTACTTGAAGAACGAAAAATCATGCCCGACGAATTGGAAATGGAGATCGACTGCCCGGCAGTCAAGCAGTTGCTCGACGAGCAGGCTGACTGCCTGCTGCTCGACGTGCGTACGCCTGCTGAAAGAGAAGTCGCCGCGCTCGAACCTTCCATGCTGATTCCGATTCAAGTCATCGCCGAACGGGCGGACGAACTTCAGCCTCACAAAGACCAGCGGATCATCGTCTATTGCCACCACGGCGGGCGAAGCGAGCAGGTGACCACGTGGCTACGCCAGCAAGGATTCTCCAAAGCCCAAAACATGACCGGCGGAATCGACGCCTGGGCGGTTCAGGTCGACCCGTCGCTGCCGCGTTACTAGCCGTGGCCAAGGGGCGAATTGTCTTACCACTCCGAGGGAATTCTTTGGGTATTCCAAGGAACGATAACGGGCCCCGCGTCGTCTCACTGGGATGCCTCGTTGTCGGCAATTTGGTGCGTAAATATCGGGATACAGTTGCGATGGGTGCGTTTCCTTCGTATCATGATAATGGTTTGCAGCCCACAATACGGCCGGTTGAAGAGGCCGTTCCATCCCACCTCTTTTATCTAAGGTAGCGGTCCCATGTTATGGAAACGCATGTGTAGCAGTCGGGTGTTCAAGAGTCTTGCCGTTGGCGCATCGCTGTTGTTGGCGAGCGTTTGCACAGGCACGGCCGCCGCTCAGGAGAACTTGCTGGGCGAGCTTTACGGCCTGGGTGTGCATGCCTACCACGCCGGCGATTACGGAGAAGCGGTCGCCAATTTGTCGGCGGCGGTTGAAGGGGGAACCCGCGACCCGCGCGTCCTCTATTTCCGCGGGCTGGCCAACGCCAACTTGGGCGACATCGAAGCGGCCCAAGCCGACTTCCAAAAGGGTGCCCAGATGGAAGTTGAAGCAGGTGATCAATACCCGATTGGTAAATCGCTGGAGCGTGTGCAAGGTGCCCAGCGCCTGGCCCTGGAGCGGGTTCGCAAGATCGAACGCATTAAGTATCAGCGTGAAGAGCTGGCCAAGAGCCGCAAGATTTACGAACAAAAGACCGTCACTGAAGAGCCATCGTTGACAAACCAACCCGACCCGACTTCGACCGCCAAAGCCGTGGAAGAATTGGTCGACCCGACCGAATCGGTTGAAGGCGGCGATCCGTTCGGTGCCGAAGGTGCTTTGGGAACCGGCGAATCGGAAGCCGCACCTGTTCCCGCGGTTGACGATGCCATGCCGGCCGGCGGCGACCCGTTCGGCACGGAAGAACCCGCCCCGCCCGCTGGCGGCGACCCATTTGGAGCCGAAGAACCAGCGCCTCCCGCAGGTGGCGACCCGTTCGGTGGCGCTGAACCTGCTCCGCCCGCTGGCGGTGATCCATTTGGTGGCGCAGAACCCGCCCCGCCCGCCGGCGGCGATCCGTTCGGTGGCGGCGAAGAGCCTGCTCCACCTGAAGGTGGCGACCCATTCGGCGGCGCGGAACCCGCCCCGCCTGCTGGCGGCGATCCGTTTGGCGGAGGTGAAGCCGCTCCCGATGAAGGTGGCGGACTGGTTGACTCGGTCATCGATGGCGTAGGTGCCGCGCTCGAAGGTGCTGGCGAACCTGACGACCGCGATCCGTTCGACGATACCGACGAACCGAAAGACGCCGGCCCCGCCGCACCCGCTGGCGGCGATCCATTCGGCGGTGCCGAACCCGCACCTCCGGCCGGCGGCGATCCCTTCGGTGGCGCAGAACCTGCCCCGCCTGAAGGCGGTGATCCGTTCGGCGGTGCTGAAGAACCTGCACCTCCGGCGCAGCCCGCTCCGCCGGCGGCTGGCGGCGACCCGTTCGGCGGCGGCGATGTTGCTCCGCCCGCCGAAGGCGACGACCCATTCGCGGCCCCCGAAGGCGCACCAGCCGATGCGGCTGATCCGTTCGGTGCCCCGCCTGCCGACGCCGCGCCTGAGATGGAAGAAAAGGAAGACCCGTTCGCCGACGACGCTCCGGCAACCCCCGCCGATGGCCCGGCCGACAACCCGGCTTCGGACGACCCGTTTGCCTAATGCCGGCGCGGCATGATTGAACCGACCACACCGCCGCTCTCACTCAGGGCGGCGGTCTTTTTTTGAAAGTAGTCACTCAACAGGAGAATACACCGTGAGACGATCGATTCTGGCAGCCGCGCTTTTGCTTCTGGTCTTCACCACCGGCGCGCTCCGCGCGGAAGACAAAGCCCAACGCCCCAACATTCTGTTCATCTTCTCCGACGACCACGCTTACCAGGCCCTGTCGTGCTACGGCAGCAAGGTGAACAAGACGCCCAACCTCGACCGCATCGCGAAAGAGGGCATGAAGTTTGAGAATTGCTTCGTCACCAACAGCATCTGCGGGCCATGCCGGGCGGTGATTCTGACCGGCAAGTACAGCCACCTCAACGGATTCTACCGCAACGGCAACCGCTTCGACGGTTCGCAGCAAACGTTCCCCAAATTGCTGCAGAAAGCAGGCTACCAAACGGCGGTGATCGGCAAGTGGCACCTCGCGTCCGACCCGACCGGCTTTGACTATTGGCACGTACTCAAAGGGCAAGGGCCTTACTACAACCCGCCGATGAAAACGCCCGATGGCGAGGTCAAGCATATTGGCTACACCACCGACATCATCACCGACGAAGCGCTGAAATGGTTGAAGGAAAAGCGCGACGCCGACAAGCCGTTCATGCTGATGTACCAACACAAAGCCCCGCACCGCAACTGGCAGCCCGGGCCCGATCACTTGAACACCTACGACGACGTCGAAATCCCTGAGCCTGAGACGTTGTTCGACAACTACGAGAACCGCGCCAGCCCGGCCGCCAAGCAAACGATGGAGATCGACCGCCACATGACACTGGGCAGTGATCTGAAACTGAACACGCCGCGCAACCTGACGCCTGAGCAGAAAGCCGTTTGGGAAAAGGCGTACGGGCCGAAGAACGAGAAGTTCAAGGAAGCCAACCTCCAAGGGAAGGATCTGGTCCGCTGGAAGTACCAACGGTACATGAAGGATTACCTTCGCTGCATCGCCAGCGTCGACGACAACGCCGGCCGGGTGCTCGATTACCTCGACGAGAGTGGGTTATCGAAGAACACGGTCGTGATCTATTCGTCCGATCAAGGCTTCTACCTGGGCGAACACGGTTGGTTTGATAAGCGCTGGATGTACGAAGAGTCACTGCGCACGCCGCTGATCGTCCGCTGGCCCGGCGTGGTGGAACCGGGCAGCGTCCGCGACGAATTTGTTTCCAATCTCGATTTGGCCGAAACCTTCCTCGACATCGCAGGCGTTGAGGTGCCCGAGGACATGCAGGGCCGCAGCTTCAAATCGATGCTGGCCGGTGCCGACGCCCCGAAGGATTGGCGGAAGACGTTCTACTACCACTACTACGAATTTCCCGGCGCCCACAGCGTCGCCCGGCACTACGGCGTGCGGACCGATCGCTACAAGCTGATCAACTACTACCGCCGCGGCGAGTGGGAACTGTTCGATCTACAGGAAGACCCGCACGAAATGAACAGCGTCTACGACAAACCCAAGTACGAAGACGTGCAGAAGGAGTTAAAGGAGGAACTCGAGCGTCTACGCAAACACTACAAAGACGACGGGAAGGTTCTCGGCAAAGAGATCAAGTAAGGCAGGCCGGCTGCACCTACGCTGCGGTCATGCTCGGTTGTCCAACTGACGCTCCTTGCGATACTGGCTGGGGGTCACGCCTAGTTCTCTACGGAAGACTTCGTACAACCGCAACGTTTCGCCGAAGCCCACGTTGCGGGCGACCGTCGCGATCGAGTGTTCGGTTTGCGCCAATTCGCGCTTGGCTCGCTCAATGCGGACCCGGCGGATTTCGGCTGCGATGGGCCGGCCCAAAAACTTGGTGAAGCGCCGGCGCAGCGTTCGCTCCTCGGTCGCGACCGCGCGGGCGACGTCCCGCGGTGAGATTGGTTGGTGGCTTTGGGCGGAGATGAATTCCAATGCTGCTGCGACGAGGTCGTCATCGACCGCATGAAAATCGGTCGAAGCTCGCACAACGATCCCTTGCGGCGGCAAGAAGATGTGTTGCGGCGGTGATTTGCGCCCCTTCTTCTTTCGCCGGCCTGCCTTTTGACGCACGTCCATGAACCGGTCCAACATCTTGGCCGCCTCGAAGCCGATCCGTTCGAAGCCCAACTCCATGCTGGTTAGCGACGGGCGGGGCGCTTCGCACAACGCCTCCTCATTCCAACCGGCGATGATGGCCACGTCTTCCGGAACGCGCCACCCGCGGAGATCGCACATCTGGGCCACCATGCGACCGATCGCTTCGGTACACGCAAGCACGCCGATCGGCAATTGCCAGTCGTCCATCGCGCGGGCGATTGCCTGTTCGGCTTGACGAAAGCCTGCCCGGGAACTGTTGTACTTTCGAGAAACGTAGATCGCAGGGCATGAGTAGCCCGCAGCACCGAAGACGTGGCGGAACGCGTCAATCTCAAGTTTGGTGTCGCGGTTCTGGTGATAGCCGATCGCCATGAAGTTCTGCAGGCCGCGGGCCAGCAAGTGCTCGGCGCGCATCCGCCCCGATGCTTCGTAGTCGGGAAGCACACAGGGAAGCGATTCCCACACGGGGGAGTTTGTCCAGACATTCACCAGCGGGAGGTTCAGCCGGCGGCAACGATCAGCCAGCGGATTGGTTGCTCGAGCGATCACACCATCGTACGGGAGCGGCTTGGCCTTAGTGCGAGGAAGCGTGTCGTCGACAAACTCGTCAATGATCGTCTTCCAATTGTGGAGCCGGGCATATTCTTCGATGCCCGCATGCACCCGCGCGTGCCGCTTAAACGGCCACACCAAATCCAACATCAAGGCGACGCGGCGAGTTTGTGACATGGCTGGTCGTCCAAAAAACGATAGAGTTTGTCCGCCGTTCAAATATGCGTATTCGGCATTGGGATTACCATTAAGCTGACCGCCGCAAAAGTTCACAGCTTCGGTCGTGCCCAGCTCGAACGATTGGCGTCTACTACCAAGTTGCCTCTGGCACTCAATTCCCAGGAGAATACAATGACTACGCTAAGATTGACCACTAGTGCCGCTTTGGTAGTGGCTTTCGCTTTCTGTCTCCATGCAGCGTCAGTCT
>CALBTA010000417.1 GCA_937967755.1 uncultured Planctomycetaceae bacterium
ATCGTCACGGAGTGCCGATCTACGTTGACGGCCCCCGTGGAACAAGTCTCCAGACTTGTTCGAGAAAACTAGCTTTGCGAATACCACCACTGACATTGGGGAACGCTAATTTTCACTAATCGACGCTAATTTTCGTGGATGGGAAATAGTTAGCTATAAACCACAGAGATCACAGAGAAACACAGAGCAGCGAGTGGCAATCAATTCATTCCTCTGTGCTTCTCCGTGTTCCCTGTGGTTCGCCGTTCTCCCCATGAAAAACACGGCCAGTTGACACTTTCACCACGGTTTGTCGCATCGGCATCTTAGTCGCCTGAGGAGTTAGTCGGTGGAAGGGCATGCTTGCGACCACTCTCCGCCAAAGCCCCGGCCTGCCCGTTACGCAAATCGGGAATGCTTGCCCCTGCGATGAGCGAATTGGTGGTAGACAGGTTCGCTGCGTGTTCTCCCCCTGCGTCGCTTCATGTATCGCCCACAAGACAATCTCCAGCGGCAATTCCAATTCACCACTGAGTGGTGCTTTGTTGCGGTGACCCTGGCCGCCTTGCTGATCGCAATCAATCAATGGTCTATGGGGACGATCTGGTCGAAGATAGCGCCCAACGGATCCGCCGGTTGGATGGCAATGCTAGGGTTCGCAATTGCGTTTGTGCTTACATCCGTTAGGAGCACTAGAAGCGATTTGGCCTGGGGCGTCTTGCTTGTCGCCTGGTGTTTCGCCCTGATAGATTCCTTGTGCGAAGTCATCTCATCAATCGTCATAATCAACGGTCAGTCGCTACTCGCACTCGAAGTGCTCGCCCTCTATGAGACAGTGCTGGCCGCACCTGTGATTCCTGGTCTGCTATCGATTCCGACCGTTTGTTTGCGGCTGGGCCAGCCGACCAACGGTCTTTCAAAAGCAACTTGCTGGTTAACGGCCTCGATCATGGTGGCCATGGTGGACGTAGTCTTAGTCGCCCTCTTCTCCGTGACGATACTTGGTGTCCGGTTCTTGCGAGACGGCAGCGTGCAATGGACGTTTGGGCCAAAGTAAACCATCCCTAAAGCGATAGCGATGTGGCACCGGCGGATGCCAGTGTTTGTCGAGGCGTAGCTTGCTGATGGGCAGCTTCGTTTGCTTTCGCACGCAAAGGCATCCATGCAAACTTCGGCCCGCAAGCAGCCGGCGGAATTTGCACTGGCTGTGGGCCAGTGCAACGTTATTCTTCGCGCGCGACTTCGATGCCGGCTAGGGTGGATAGCGATGTTTCGTCGGTGGCTTTGGATTCCAGCTTGAGGACTAGGCTTCGGGTGATCGGCACGCCTTCGAAGCTCAACGTCAGCGCTTTGAGCGCGCCGCCGGCCTCTTTGGCGATGTTGATGTCTTTGGCGACGACTTCATCGCCGATGCGGATGTTGAATGGCTCGGCTTTCGCTTCAGAATCTTCCAAGGCGGAGAAGTCCAGCGTCACTTTGTAAATCGCCGGGCGGTCGTCCTTGCCGAGGAGCGGAATCTCGCAACTTTGCAGGCCGCGCACGCCGGAGGTGTAAACCCATGGCGCTTCGGTGTTCGCCAGCTCGATCGATTCATCGTTGCGGGTGTAGTAATCGCCGCCCCCGTACAACTTGGGCGACACGTCGAAGACATATTCCAGCCGCCCAACGGTTTTCGGCCGTGGGTAAGCCAGCCACAGGCGGCCCTGGTTGTCGCGGCGGTCGCCCGGCGCGCCGAAATTGATCGCCGTGTTCTTCACCGGCGTGCGCATCCCTTGGGCGCTGTAGATGCCCCAACTGCCGCGGTCTTCGCGCGGTTCCAGCACCACGGTCGAAGCGATGGAAAACAGGCAGACGCAGCCAGCGCTCGCTTCGGGAATGGCGACGACCCCGCCGGCGGGCAAGGCGTTGATCCAACAGCCCAGCCGCTGCCCAGCGAAATGCCGCGTGCCGCTGTCGTCATACAAATCGTAATAGCCGGTGAAGCCGCTGCGGAAGAACAGCATGTTCGGCGAGGCGGAGATCGCTCCGCAGTGATGCCCAGGGCGCGAGAAGCTCCACTTGGTCGGCTCGCCTGTCAGCGGGTGCGTGCGTTGAATTTCCTTCCCGCTGGCCAGATCAAACGCCCAAGGCTCGGCGATGATCTTATCGCCGACAACAATCGGGCGGTGGCGGTAGTTCGCATCCTTGGCCCACTGCTTCTCGCCCGACTTGGCATCCAGAACCAGCAACCGGCGCTTGCTAAATTCGCCGGCCAAAAACTGCCGCCAATAGTGCCCGTTGGCGTTGGCTCCGCAAATCACAACCTGGCCGTCGGCCGCCATCAGTGTCATCTGCCCGCCGCCGATGCCCAGGTGGCTGCAATCGGTGACGTCGACCGGCTTCGACCAAAGTTTTTCGCCCGTGCCGGCATCGATGGCGACCGCCAACCGCAGGTCGCGGCGTTTCAGTTCTTTCTCGGCTTCGTCTCGCGCTTTGCCGGTCAGTTTTTCCAGCGCGGTTTTGTCCTCGCGAAGCATCTCTTCGCGCTCCTGGGAAGTGATCGAACTGTCGATGAAATGCACGCGGCCATCCGCCACGGCGATGGTCATGTGCATAATGTTTTGGCCGCGATAGGCCCAGGCCTGCTCGCCGGTTTTCAGATCGATGGCGAAGATTGCATCGGTCGCATTCTCCACTTTGCGGCCGCGGCGGCGAAGCTCGCGGCGCAATTCGCTGCGCACCGTACTGGTGCCGAACAACTTTCCCTCGGCCACGGCGACGTAGCCCCAGGCCCTTTCTCGCTCGTCATCGGGATTCGGGATGCGGTGAACGCGGCGGACTTTGCCGGTCGCCGCGTCGTATTCGGTGCAAGTCTCTTCGACGCAGACGAACAGGGCGTTGTCGGTCGCAACCAGGTTGCTGGTATCTTCGTTGTTGAAGACGCCGGTTCGCAGCGCGCCGGGGTTTTTCTTTTCCCACAGGAACAAACCGTTGTACGCGTCGTAGGCCATGATGTTGTCGGTCCCTTGCACGAACAGCCGCCCGCCGACCGACAGTGGGGCCATCGCACCTTCGTGGCGGTTGATCATTTGCGAAGGCCCCGGGTCGCCGTACCACAGCACACCCATTCCGCCTTTGACCAACTCGTCACGGCTGTTCGACGTATTGCCGGCATCGCCATATTGATGCGACCAATCGCCCGCTCCGGGAAGGCGGCGCCGCGCGACGACCGACCAGTTCTCACCTGCTTTAACACTTGCGGCGTCTTTGGGGTATGCATCGACGGCGACATTGATTTCGCGTTTCGCTTCCTCTGAAGGGGGAAACGGGGCGTTCTCGGGAGACCCGAGGCACATTTTCCCACCAAGAGGTTTCACGTGCCGGGCGATCTGAGAAATCTTGACGGGCAACTTGCCATGAGCGACCAGCGTGTCGGAGACTACCAGGTTGGCGAAGTAATTGGAAAATGGGATTTCATCGAGAGGGCAATTCACGACCGTCACGCGATGGCCATAAAGCCCGGCCGCGCTGAGGCGGTCGCGGGCGAACTCGACCTTCTCGCCGTCTGGCTCGACGCAGTAGATGTTCAATTCGCTCCTTTTCGCCAGCTCGAAGGCGAGCTGTCCCGCCTCACCACCAACAACCAGGCAGTACCCACGACTGATGCCGGTCTCTGCGAGGATTTCCTCAGCCGCCGTCTGGTAGGTTTTTGAAAGAGCGTTTTTCTTGTAAGGCTCGACGATCTTTTGCTTTGGATAGCTGGCCACTGACGCGTCTTTGGGAGTGTTGTTGGCATCGGTGAAGGCGTATATTTTTCCGTCTGTTGTAGAGTCGATCACCGATCCGACCGAAAGCGAGATGCGGCGAACGTGGCCGTCGAATTGCGCGTGCCAGACGTCTTCGCCGCTTTGGGTGGAATAGGCGGTCAGGCGTCCGTTGCCGCCGGCGAAGACGAGGTTGCCGCAAGCGGCGATCGCACCATCGGCCTGGTTCGCGGCGGTCCATTCGATCCCGACCTTGGCCAATTCGGCCCGCCGCTTTTCAATCGCGGGCCGCAATTGGGAAGGAACTTGGCGCAACTTGACAAACAGCTTCTGCCGCTCGATGCTCGCTTGCGAATGTTCCTCGCGATTGACCTTCAACACGGCTTCGCCGGTGGCGATGTAGGCGTGCTCGCCGGCGAGCGTCATTTGCCGGCCGGGTATCCAGGCCGAACCGACGTTGCCGTCTTTCTGATTCATCGCCAGAAAGTGGTGCGGGCCCGAGGAATAAATCTGCCCATCGCCCAGCAGCGCACCCGTTCCGCCGACCACCCCGCCGGCGGTGCTGCGCCAGGCGTGCTTGCGGCCGTGAACCATCTCGCCGGTCTTCTTACTGAACGCGACCGGCAGCGAGCGGCCGGATGGGACGAACAGCAAATCGTCATTGCAGAGTAGATAGCCTTGCGGCGAAAGATCGTTGCGGCCGGCATCCTGCTGGCTGATGGCGTCGTTCTTCCAAATCACCTCGCCCGTTTCCGCGTTGACCGCGCAGAGGTAAACCGTTTCGTGAGGAAAAATGCCCGCGCCGAAATAGGCGACGCCGTCGTCAACAAGCACGCCTGTGCGAATCGGCCACCGGCTGATCATCTGCCCGCGGGCGAGCAGGCGTTCGTCACGCGCGGTGGGGCGGATCTGCCAAACGATTTTTCCCTCGTCGCCATTCAAGCAATAAACCACGCCATCGTCGGAGCCGAAGTAAACCTTGCCATCGGCAACCGTGGGGGCCAGGCGAATCGGGCCTTCGGTGAAGAACGACCAGATCGGCGCACCGGTTTTTGCATCGACACAGTACAGCCTGTGATCGACGTTCGATCCGAAGTATGCTTTCCCGCCGGCGGCGACGACCTGAATCGCATCGTCGAATTTCACCCGATGCCGCATCACCTTGCCTTCGATCGGCTCGCTGCGCGGGCCTTCCCAAGCGGTCTCGGGCGTTGCCGGAGCGGAATGTATCCACCGCAACGTAAGCGGGGTCTTTAGCTCCTCATCCGAAGTCGCCACGCGGGCGTTGTTGTTTTGGAACGTGGGCCAATCGGCGGCTTGGGCGACCGAGAGAGAAAAACCGACGAGCACAGAAGCAAATACCGGCAAGATACTACGCATGGCTGAACCTCGTACTGGGTACGCGAAACCGTCTGCCCCGAACCGTGCCATCAGTGTAACACCGGGCAGACGTCGAACCACAGGCGGCCGTGCGATTTCATCCAGCCGTCGCAGCATTGCGGGCCCCAAACGCCCGCGGGGTAGATCTCCAGCGGCGGGGCGGCGGGGCTGTGCCAGGCGTCGTGAATCGGGTCGATGATGCCCCAGGCCAGTTCCACTTCGTCACTGCGGGCGAACAAGCTGGCGTCGCCTTTGAACGCATCGAGCAACAGCCGCTGATACGCGTCGGGCATGTCGCCGGAGAATTCGCGGTCGAAGCTGAAA
>CALBTA010000418.1 GCA_937967755.1 uncultured Planctomycetaceae bacterium
ATGGACGGGGCGATGGGGCCGCGGACCCAAGACGCATCTTGCACGCTCGGCGCGGCGTGCCGCTGCGGCGGTTGGAACGCCCAGAACTGCCGGCCAGCTTCGATGTCGATCACGCGTTTGCGCGGTGTCGTCGCTTTGCCCCGACGCGGGTCGGGCGCACCCATCTCGATCCACTTTTCAAAATCGGCGACGACGTTATCGGGCAACTTGCCCTCGGGCGGCATTTCCATCTCTTCGTAACGCATGGCCGCCAGGATCAAACTTTCATCCGGCTCGCCAGCAGTCAACGCCGGCCCCGAATCGCCCCCTTCCCGCAGACCCGCCGCGGTATCCAACAGCAGACCCCCTTTGACTTCCTTGGCATCCGCCGCGTGACATTCATAACAATGTTTGATCAGCACCGGCCGAATCTTCGCTTCGAAGAAGGCAAGTTGATCGGCGGTCGGCTGCGCGCCTTCTTGGGCGAATGCTAGCGGCTGCGCGAGCAAACCCGCAAAAGCCAAACCGGCCAAGCATAACCAAATCGTGGGGTTTGAAGTTCGCAACATCATCCAGCGCAGAGGGCGGAAGGTTGGAGCGGCTCGCCAAGGAGCTGCGGGTAGGAATTCGTCGGGCGTTGGCCCATTATAACGGAAATCTCGCAGGCTCATAACAGAAAGTAAGCATCAACTCCCTTGCCAATTCGCCGGGGCCATGAGACGCTATCTTCCCGCCCATGATTCCTCCCCGCCGACCCACGCATTCGATCGGTCCGACGCAGCAGGTCGTCTTCTTCCCGACCTATGGCCGCGAGGTCAGCGGCGGCTGGGAGATTTCCGTCCACGGGGCGTTGTTCCGCCAGGGCGTGGACGATTACCGCAAGCGGATTTTCTTGGGCCTGTTGCGGCGCGTGTTGAAAGCGACGCATGAAGATTTCAGCCAACCGGTGTTCCGCGCCCGTATCGAAGGGTTTGTCTCGCGGGAGCAGCCGGGCAAACGGCTGGCGATTCAACTGGGCGATCAGCGGTTCGTCTTCGGTAAGCGAACTAAACGCAGCGGTCACGTGCGCGTGAAGCTGCGACTAACCAGCGACGAGTTGCAGCGGATGTGCGGCACAGGCGCGGCTGAAGGCGATTGGCTTGATTTCAACGCCATCACGCAGCCGGAAGATCAGCGGCAATTTCCCGGCCGCGTGCAACTGCTGCGGCGCGAAGGGGTCTCGGTGATTTCCGATATTGACGACACGCTGAAAGTCACCGGTGTGCGGCAACGGAAGTTGATGCTGGCGAACACGTTTTTCAACGACTTCCAACCGATCGCCGGGATGGAAACGGTCTTTCAACAGTGGGCCGCCCAGGGCGCGGCATTTCACTACGTTTCATCCAGTCCGTGGCAGTTGTACCACCCGCTGCAAGAATTGTTCGACGACGTCGGCCTGCCGCGCGGCACGTTTCACCTGAAGGCAATCCGCTTTCGTGACCCGACGATCCTCCGCCTGTTCATCGCCCGGCGGTTGCCAAAGCGGCGAGCGGTCGCGGCAATCGTGCGGGCGTTCCCGCAGCGGAAGTTCATTCTGGTCGGCGACTCGGGCGAGAAGGACCCGGAGATTTACGGAATGCTGGCCCGAAAATTCCCCGCCCAAATTTTACGCATCTACGTCCGGAACGTTGCTGAGCGCCCGCTGGGCATCGCGCGTTACGAGAAGGCCTTCCGCAAACTCCCCGAACACCTCTGCCAGGTCTTCCAAACGCCAAAAGAGATCGAGCCCGAACTGGAACTCTGCCAACAACCGGCGTGAGCGAAGGAAAGCGGCGATCCCCGGCGGCTGGTTGAATCTTTGATCCCAGCTTCGCGAAAGCGCACACCTTCAACGCAATGGGTCACAACGCCATTCTACTGAGTGCCGATGCAGTAGAGTTTACTAAGCGTCCGCAAGTACAATCGCCCGTCGGCGTAAACCGGGCTGGCGAAGATGGGCTCGCCCATCGCGCAGGTGGCGACGTGGTTGAAATCTTTGCCAGGGTAGAAGACGAAGACTTCGCCTTCTTCGTTGGGAAGGTAGCCCAACTCGCCGACTAGCGTTGGCGAAGCGCTGATGCCGACGCCGCGCTGCAAACGTTTCTTCCAATAGTCTTCGCCGGTGGCAACATCCAAGCCGACGACGATGCCGTCGTCCCGCGCGGCGACCAGCACGTCGCCAACGACGAGCGGCGATGGGACGTACACCTTCATGCCGCTGACTTCCCACTCGATGTGCGTGTCGGTCACGTCGCCTTGCCCGTCGCCCCGCACACAGAGGATGCCGGTTTGGGGCCACCCGCCCGTGACGAAAACGTGGGTGTCGTTCCAGGCGAGGGTGTTGGCGGTCGCCGTCGCGCCGCCGTCGCCCATCCAGATTTCCTCGCCCGTCGCCGGATCGTAGCTGACCACGCGCTGTTGCCCCGAGAGCAGCAATTGGTCGCGCCCAGCGAGGTGCGCGATGACTGGCGTGGCGAAGCTAGCGCCCGTACGCCGCGGTTTTCGCCAGAGGATCTCGCCGCTTTCCCGATCGACCGCGGCGATGTATCCCGTGCCGTGGTGATCGCCGGCAACGATCACCGCGCTGCGATAGATGCAAGGCGACGCCCCGTACCCATGCTTCGATTTGAACGGCCCGACTTCCGTCTGCCAGAGGATGTCACCTTCGAGGCTAACGGCGCTGGCCCACACGGCATCGTTTACCGCGAAGGTTGTGATTACCCGCTCGCCGTCACAGGCAGGCGTGCCCGATGCGTGCGAGTTGTTCTCGTGCATGTGTGGCAATTTGCCGTTGTGAA
>CALBTA010000419.1 GCA_937967755.1 uncultured Planctomycetaceae bacterium
CCGTTTGACTTCGCTGCGAACGAGCTGATCGGCGAGCCAGGCGGGCGGATCGGTCTTTACGCGGGCGAGCACCCCTTCGAAGGATTCAGGCCCGACGCCGACGAGCAAATAGCTGCCTTTGAGGCCCCACGTGACCGCCGGCATGTCAGGACCGAATGAAACTTTGTACGCTTCCGTTCCGGCGACTTCGACATTCTCAACCGAGCCTTCGGGTAGTTGCGCTTGCAGTTTTTCCAGCGACTTTTGCACGTCTTCGGCATCTTCGCCCAAGTTGACCAGTGCCCCGCCCCGCACGTCAGGTCCGCGGTCGCCCATGGCGAAGCTTTCCACGAACAGCGCGGTCGGCCGCATCAATAGCGGGCGAGCGAGCGCCACGCCGTGTTCGGCAATCAGCGCCTCGCGTGAACCGGCTTCCCCTTCGACCGACGAGGTCAGGGCATCGACCAGCCGTCGGTCGACTTCGGCAATGATGCGTTGCACTTCCGGCTCGGCCAGCATCGCCTCGGTGCTGTTTTCGCTTCCGGCGTCTGGCTTTTTCATGCCGGCCCAACTGACGTACGCCAGGCACTCCTCGGGGGCGACCTTCTGCATGAACGGGTCTTCCTCAGGCGGAACGCCCAACGGCAAGCCCGTCCCGCCAGAGAACAGCGACAAGATCGACATGAAAAAGGCAACGAAATCTGCGTCCATCATATTGTGCTCCGAATGGTTGTTTGGCTTGGTAGATCGGGCACTCTTACTCTTGCCCGATGTCGCCACGGGCAAGGGTGCCCGCGCGACGTTTTGTTAGGGAACAGCTTCGGCCTCTGGTTCAAACTCAAGATCATCAAGCCTCTCAAAGGCTTCGGGTTCCTCTTCGAAGGCGTCCGGCACAGCGGCATCGCCTTCATGATGATGATGATCGTGCCCGTCGAGATCATGCCAATCGACCACTTCGCCGCCGGCTTTGGTGAACAGCGCTTTCAATTTCGCGGGGGCGAGGGATGTTGAAATCGCATGCACGCTGCCGTCGCCCATCGCGGCTTGGAAAACGCCGGGCCACACGCCGGAAAGCTTCTCGGTCGGCTTCATGCCTTCGTCGGGATCGAAGTCGGCTGGCTTCGTCCAGGGCACGGCGGCCCGGTCGTTCACTTCGACCACCATCAGGGTGTTCGACAGGCCGTCACGAATCTCGGCGAACCGCGCACCCTCTTCGCCGGAGAACAAACCGTCTTCACCAGCCACGCCCAAGTACGTTGTATAGCCTTCAGGCGCGGCGCTGGCGGGCGAGCGATAAACGGCAGGGATACGGGCGATCAGAGCCTTGTTGTGCTCGCTGTCCCACGGTTCGTCGTGGCGGAATTCGTCGTACAGCCCGCCCCCTTCGATGTATGGCAAGATCTTCACCCGCCAGCTCAAACCCGGCTTGCCGTCTTCTGTCTTCATGGCGGCCGCGGGCAGGCGGCGCATGGCGGCGTGGTGGTTGTGCATCGCCAACGCGATTTGCTTTAGATTGTTCATCGATTGCATTCGCCGTGCGGCGGTTCGCGCGGATTGAATCGCTGGCAACAATGCCGCCACGGCGATCGGAGCGGTCGAGCCCATGCTGCCACCCGGCAGGCTTTGCCGTGCGGTGAACTCAATGCCGGCTTCGCTACGGGTGATCGAGGTGATGCTGGGCCGTAGGTGGCGGCTGATCGTTTCCGACCGCGGCAAGATCGAAGCGTCGATCTCGATACCCTCTTCCGCCAAATTGTTCAGCAGCGCCGTCGCTGCAATTTGGGCGATCGGGTAAACCATCTCGAACAGCGTCTTCGTATCGACGTACGTCACCGAAAGCGGCCCCGGCTCGGCCGCCAACGCCTTCGTAACTTCAGGAATCGTCGCCACCGATTTGAAATCCTCGCCGCGAACCAGCATCGCCTGAATGTTCTGCGGGAAGAGCGAAACGATCAGGTGCGTGTCGGTCAGGCACCAGGCCGGGGCGAAGGGGAATTCCGTGTCGACGACCGAAAGAAAGTGAATCGTCCGGCCCTGCAACTCAATCGTCTTAAGCTGGGGCGGGGCGTAGTAGCCGAACTCCTCCCCCTCCGGCGGTTCCAACATGGCTTCGGCCAGTGCCATCAGTTGGGCGTGAACCTTGCGGGCCTTGGCCGGGTCGCGCACATCGCCCGTGGCGGTCAAACCCGAAACCAGCAGGCCCCCTTCATCAGCCGAGTTGTAAATGCACCAGTTGTCGCCCAGCGAGGCAAGCAACTCGCCCCGCAGATCGAGGCCCAGCATCTCATTGATCTCGTCCAGGCCTTCGTCCATTTGCCGGGCCATGTCGGGGTCGGCTTCGCGAACAGTCTCTTGAACTTTCTCGAGCACCTTTTGCCCATCCAACCGCAGCCCAAACGCGATGGTCGAATCGGCGGGTATCGTTTGCAAGTCGTCGGCGGTCAGCGGCTTGGCATCGGCCAAGGCGAAGATGCCGCGGCTTTCGCCTTCGATATTCATCACCGTGCGGTTGACGAACCCGTCTTCGTCCAAGCCGGTCACCGACACGTAAGAGGTCACGTTGTTCAATCCCAACGCCGCCAGCCATTCTTTGGCTTGCTCCTGATCGTTGCCTTGCAGCCCGTTCAAGCTCTGTTTCACCAGTTCGTTCATGTTGGCGTAGGTTACGGTCGACGTCCGCTCGACCGGCAATTCCTCTTGCAACTGCGTCAACCACTTCGGTGGAGCGGTTCGGGCGTTGGCGAACATCGCTTCGACCGTTCCTTCCCCAACGCCCAATAGCAAATACTTGCCGCGCACGCCCCAGGTGATTTCCGGCGCGCTGGGGTCGGGTTGAAAGCGGTAGAAGGTCGCTCCGGCGATCTCGACTTCATTGACTTCCAAATCATCGCCGGCTTGCTTTTGCAGTTCTAAAAGGCCGTCGCGAATCTTCGCCGTGTCGTCGCCCGTGTTGATGATCGCACCTGCGGCGATGTCGGGCGGGCCGCCTTGTTTCACCTCGAATTTGGAAACGTAGATGGCGGTTGAGTGGGTGATGAGCGTTTTGGCCCACAACGAAGCGTTCTCGGCCAGTAACGCCTCGGCTCCGCCACTGGGACGCGCAAGCCTCGGAAAACCCTCGGTCAACGCCTTGTCCAGATGTTGAACGAACTGCTGCACCTCCTCCTCGGCCATCAGCGCCTCGGTCGGGTTGCCACTTTGGGGATCGGGCTTCGCCATGCCGGCCCAGGTGGTGTAGTAAATGCACTCGTCCGGCGCGATGCGTTGCATCAACGGATCAGGTTCCGCCGGCGGCACGCCCAGCGGCAGGCCCAACCCGGCATAGAACATCGTGATAATCAAAACTTCCATCCCGCCGAGCATAAACATCGCTGGCTCCCGTTTCGTCAGCGGGCGTCATTTAAGAACGAGGAGAAAACGACTTTGTCAACGATTCCCTCTTCCACTGGGAGAGGGCGAGGGTGAGGGCAAATAAAATGCCTAAGTCGTTTTCTCCTCGTTCGCACAGACGCCCTTGGTTGGATTCACCGGAAAAGAATCAGAATTCCCCTACCCTTGTACGCACCCCGCAACCATCTTGTTGCCTTGGAGTAGTTGCCTCCCCATCGACGCTGAGGATACCGCGCCCCGGCCCAATTGTCCACGAACGCAGGCGACAAAACAGGCGGGGATGAGCGCCGCGCTCAAGGAAATAGCGGAAAAGTTCAACGGCACGCCGGGCGGCGTAGTGCGGACCTCCAGGTCCGCCGACGCCGGAATTCCATGCTGCGCCGCGACAAAATGAGAACCACAGAGGTACGGAGAAGCACAGAGCATAGGTTGCAATCGATCACTCTGTGAGCCTCTGTGTTCCCTATGGTGAAACTGAAAGCATCAGCCTCTAAGGATCGAGAGCGTTGCCGACGCGTTTTTGGGATTCTTCTGTTCGACCAGTTCGGCAGCGGTAAGGCGTCCACGGTATTCCGCACACCGTGCCGACGTGTCTGCACCTTGCGTCAGCAGCAGTTGGACGATAGGAGATTGCCCCATCATCGCGGCATACATCAATGGGGTCAATTCGCCGTCTGTAAGTGTCCGCGATTCGATATCGCCATTGTGTTGCAGCATCGTTTCAACAACAGCTGCCAGTCCGCTGCCCGCCGCGCGATGGAGCGGTGTAGCGCCGTCGATGCCGTGCAAGTTGGGGTCCCCGCCGTTTTCGAGCAGGCATTGAACAATCTGAATCGCTGCTTGTGACTCTTCATTTTCGCAAGCCATATCAACGGCGCTATGCAACAACGTGAAGCCGTCATCGGCGGGCAGCGCGGGGCTTTCCCCCAACTCGACGAGCGTTTTCACCGCCGGAAAGTCACCAATTTCAATCGCCCGCTGCAGCAAGCTTTCAGTTGTTTTAGTTGGCCGGCGATACCACGGTGTGGTCAGTACGTCTTGACGAAGTACATCCACGTCCTGGTGAGCGAGGTAGGAATCCCAGATCGGGTTGAAGTGGTTTGGTTTCATTTGCGAGTTCGGGTTGTACTCAATCCATCCGCTAGTCAGTGTCGAGAAGGATTCACCACCCCTTTCAATAGTCCTACTCGATCGAACGACTCACAACCTTTACTCGCCTCGGTAAGTCTCAAGAAGTCTGATGTAGCCAGCATTGTGTCCACAGGACTCACGAAAGTAGTGATACAACCATTCTTCCACTGTATCTGCGCACTGCTGGACATCCCATTGGCTGTAGTCGGGCACGCCTCCATGCCAGACGGACGGTAAGCCGAAAGGGTGTTCACAAGTTACCATGCAGTGAGATCCGTCAGAACTGAGTAGCAGATGCCAATTGCAGCAGCCCTGTCCTTCGACGAACGCGAGAAACATCAGTTTGCTTGAGTCCGCCGGTAGTCGCCAAAGTTCTTCGGGCATTTGCAGCCAAATACTATTGTGGTGCAACCGATCAACGTATTCGTCCGTTTCGACCAAATGTCGAAACACATCAGGAATGACGAATCCAGCGGCTTCAGCTTCCGACGCGAGCTTGCGAAATTCCGACCGCCGGCTTCGATGAGCATTGGTGGGTTTGGGGAGGATGAATGCTGCGGCTTGCATCGCGGCATAGTGCCGCCCGTCAATTTCGCCCCGCATGTATCGTTGCCCCAGTTCCTTGATTTCCGGCGTCACCTGAATTGGTGGTGGAAGTTGGTCGAATACGGTCTCCCGCAAGTTCATTGGAACGGTTGGGCGACTTCCTTCCAGCGCGGTACCTTTCCAGTTCACGAGATCCATAGCCCATCCATTTATAATCTAGGCGGAGTTTTTCACCACGGCACCCGCAGAAACACATGTCAGCCAATAACTTACCGCGACCGCGTAGTGAAAAACAAATCTCCAAGAATCCGGCAAGAAAAGTGTACCACTGGCTT
>CALBTA010000420.1 GCA_937967755.1 uncultured Planctomycetaceae bacterium
TCGCGAAGCGTCGTTATCAATAAAGCGAACAATGTGCTGTGTCATGAAATTGATGAGAACTTCGCAGGTACTCAGCTCTAACAACGGGCGGATGACGTCGAGAGAAAACCCCGTCCATCCCTTTGGATCGATGAAAATGAACGGAAAATTCGATGCGTCCGCCGCGTCAATGAAGCCGCAAATCTCTTCGACCGAATCTTCGAGCCGGGCGTTCCGCAATCCAACTTCGACATCCTCTACCTCACTCGCATAGTTTTCGAGTTGTGCGAACGCCATCTTGTCTTGCTCAATGAAGTAAGCACGAATGTTGACGTTCGCCCCCTTTTTGCGAGCTCGCCCCTTGCCTGTCGCAGCTTCTTGATTGCGATTGCAAAGGAGGTGTCCGCAAAGGACTCCGACTTTGACTTCCGCGGGGCCGAGAAACAATCTACATAAGTGATTGAGTGCCATCGCTGGCCAATGATATAGGCAAACCGCTCCAAATACCGTTCTAGTATCTGGTGTTTCGTGCGTGATTACTCACGACCTTAGTACAGTGAATCGTGCATGCGTGGCCGAGGCGTCTCTTCGCTTGTGAGGTGACGAATTCGGCTTTCCTCAGAATAGTAGATGTGTATGATTATACACATTATGTTCACTTGTTAATCTACTCTCAAGGAAAGAGATGAAAGCGAGGAGAGCATGGCAGAGAACTCGAAAATCGGCTGGACCGATCACACCCACAATTTCTGGTGGGGATGCCACAAAGTCAGTGAGGAGTGCCGTTACTGTTACATTGCTGGGATTATGCGACGCGGCGGGCATGAGCCGTTTGAAGGTCCAATGAGGACTAAGAACTGGTCGAATCCCCTGAAGTGGAATCGACAGGCAAGGGCAAATGCGGCTCGGCAGCGCATATTCACTTGTTCGATGTCCGATTTTTTCCACGCTGACGCGGATGCATGGCGCCCAGAGGCGTGGGAAGTGGTCAAACAGTGCGGTTGGCTAGACTGGCTTATTCTTACGAAAAGGCCCGAGGCGATTCAGGAACGGCTGCCGGATGATTGGGAAGATGGATATCCGAACGTGTGGCTTGGTGTCACGGCCGGCTGCCGAGCGTCAATGGACCGAATCAAGACACTTGCGACCATTCCCGCAGCGGTGAAGTTTGTCTCCGCAGAACCACTGCTGGAGAGTATCGATTTGCGCCCGTTTTTGGGGGAAATCGATTGGGTTATCACTGGGTGTGAACGGGCCCGAAAAGGGGACCGCAGATTGATGAATCTCGAGTGGGTACGAGAAATTGATCTGCACTGCCAGTCCGCAGGTGTGCCCCACTTCTTTAAGCAATACTATCGTGAAAATCGAGGCGTTCCTGTAGAAGATGGGATGCTCGATGGTGTGCCTACGCAAGCCTGGCCTCGCTCTCGGGATCCACTTTTCACGTAAATTTTCGCGTGGCTGTTGGAACCCTCTAGCCGTGAACGTCGTCTCATCGTTACACATGTGCGTGGTATAGTTACTTCAAATAGGTGAGTCAGATGCTCAACGCGAAACTGGCGAACTTTTTCTTCGTGGCGGTCTCCGCAATCGGTGTCAGCTTTCACGGCAAGACTCTGGCTGGCGAAAAAACTTCACCCACCTCCATGCCAGAGGTCGGCAAGCCGGTGCATTGTCAGATTCGGGGCGAGGCGACTTGTAAGTTGGGCGAGCGTCCGCGGGTGGAGGTTTCGTTGGTGAATCAGACGGATGAAGAGATTTACCTGGTTGGCAGCCTGGATGCTTCGGATTGCAAGTGGCGTTACCCTTATTGCACGTTCGAAGTCACCGGCCCTGATGGCAAGTCGGTTGTCCACAAGGTCGCCCGTTGCGGGAATATGAATACGCTGCGGGCAAAGGACTTTGTGAAGGTCGCTCCGGGTGAGTCGTTCAACCCTTACAAGTCGGTGGACGGCTATGGATTTTTCGGCGCGCACCAACTGTTGGCCCGCAATTTTTCGCAGCCGGGCGAGTACCGCATTCGCTTCGTCTACTCGTCGGCCAGTGATGAGATCGCCAAGTGGGGCGGCGACGGCCGCGAGTTCGTCGGGGAGAACGCCGAGCTGGTCGGGCTATTCAAGCAAGTCCCCAAGACCGAAGTTCGCAGCGAAGAATTTGTGGTGACGGTTGTGGGTGAGGATGAATAGAGTGTTTGATGGTTTCGTTTCACATCAGCTCTGCTTGAATTTCGACAGCCCTCACCCAGGGGGAGAGGGAACATGCGCGGCTACGCCGCTGCGAGAGGGCGAGAGGAACTGGCCCAGGTGATCCAGTCGGTCACTTCGGCCAGATCGGGCAGCGGGCCGCTGCGGATGATGCGTGCTCCCTCGGCCGTCGAAGAAAACGGGCCGACGACGCCCATCAGTTGGTGCGGATCTTTGGCGGCCAGGATTTGAGGTTCGTCGACCCCACAAGCAATGAGGATTTGGGCGTCGTGGCCACGCAAGCCGGGAACGCGGCACATCAGTTCCGACTGCCGCTGCCAACGCCGCACGCGGGCCGCATCGACGCGGCGGTTGTTCAGCTTCGCGGCGAGCTGATCGGCGTCGGCGTTCAGCAGGTCATTGACGGTGCGAATCCCCTGCGTGTGAAGCCGCTGGGCCATCTTGGCTCCGATCTCCGGCGCGTCGACGACCGGGTCGGCAGTGTTCAGATAAAAGCGAACCTTGCGTTGTTTTTCAGAAATTGAATTTTCGCGCTCGCCGCGCTGCGATGTTTCGCGATAAGATCGCTCGCGCCGCTGGCGGCTTCGCCTTTCAGACTTGCCATGACTACTACGCTGCGAACTCCGCTCGGACCGTGAACGTTCCGTTCGCGAACGTTCGCTGCGAGATCGTTCGCTGCGATTGCGGTATTGCCTTCGCCAATTCCGCAGGCGGGAATGCGAATAGCGGCTGCGCGAGCCGCGGTACTGCCGCCCGGCGTCGGATCGGAAAAACCGCTTGAGGGCGTCGTGCAACTGGTCAACGTCGGCCCGGGCGAGTTCGCCGGCGTCGCGAATGCCGCACGCGGAAAGAATTTGCTCGTCGTCGTGCGTCAAGCCGGGAAACCGTTCTGATTTTCGGGAAGTTGTTCGCCGCCGCGATCGCTCCGACTTGGTGCGCTCATTCGAAACGGCCCGTTCTTCCGACACCACCCGCAGCGAAGCCCCGCTTCGCCCGGCTTGCCGGTTCGCCCCGTTGCGTTGTGCGCATTCGTCCATCACAACCGCGTCGTGATAGAGCCGCTGCGAACTTGCGTGCGAATCAAGCTCGCGGTTCATCGCACGGATCGCGTCCCAGTCTTGCGTGTCTTCCTGCGCAACGCTGGCAACCGCGCCTCCACACGTGCAGTTGCACGTTGGGCACGCGCCGCAATGACTTGCCTGCTCAACGGACTGAGAGGCAAACGCCAAATTGTTCTGTTGGCGAACCGCATGGTTCAAGGCGAGGCGGCGATCGCTGTGAATTTCGGCCTCGGTGAAAATGATGATCTGTTGATCAGCGGCGCAGTGGTTACGCAAGACAGTTAGCAGCGTGCGTGCCTCCAGGCTGCCAAGGTTCCAGAACGGGTCGTCCAGAATGATCGGCAGTGAAACTCCCATTAGCCGGTGGTGATCGGCCATCGCCAGCGTCATGCTTAGGCGCAGCATATCGCGGCCGGCGGAAGTAAGTGTATCGTGCAGCGAACAGGCTCCGTCGGCTTTGAGAATTTCGAAACCAGTGCGGTCAAGGTTCGGCCGGAAGCGGGCGATGTGACCTTGGGTGATGCGATTCAAATACAGCGACGCCCGACGGAAAAATTCCTCGTCGCCATCGGGTTGACCGCACAGGCGGCAAGGTTCTGCTGCCGCGAATTCGATGTTTGACGAGTGCTCACCACGATCGAGATGCAGTTCGTCTAGTTCTTCTCCGCGAAACTGCAAGCAGTACCAGCGGCGCAGCAAAGGCAAGTGCTGCTGGTCGATGGCGTCCAACTGATGGGCCGCGCCGGTGTGAAAGTTGCCCGCCGCCAGCACCTCGCCCGCGGGCGATTCGATGAGCACTTCGTCGCGGCGTTGCCTGGGAACGTCGAAAAAAAATGCTTGGCGGCCAAAGACAGCATCGGCCAGCAGGCTATGGGCGATCTGCTTTTCACGCCCCCGCGGCCCGGCGATCATGTTCACACCCGGCTGCAAATTGTCAATCGCCGCGGGAGCATCACTGGCAGGAACACCGCACTGAAAGGCTTTGATGATCATCGAGCAGTTCCTTTCTCCAAGACCCGCAATCCGGGCCGGCGTCGAGCGCTGAGGACGGCTCGACGGATTTGGTCGCAGGCCATTGAAATCGGCCCGAAAAGTACGCGCACTAGGCATTTATCGGCAACCATGTTGCAAGATTGTTACCAAAACTGGCGTGTCAGAATTGCTATCAATGGCGATAATGAGCGTGGAATTCAGCCCATTGAGAAGAACTCGTTGAGGACAGAAACATGCTCGCCAATACGATCCGCCACCGCACGCTCGCAAATCTCGTACTGCTTCCATTCGTCGGTTGCCTGCTGGCGGCCGGCGCAAACGTGTCGGCCGATGAGATGCCCGCGGAGCATCGCGCATTGCACGAAAAGCTATCGCAACAGGTGACGTTGAATTTCGAGGACGCATCGCCCAAGGAGATCGTCGCTTCGCTCTCGGAATCGCTCGGCGCGCCGATTCGTTTCGAAAAGGGCGGCGCGTTGGAACTGCACTACCCCGAAGCGATGAAGGGCGGCGCGCAGGTGACGCATTGGCGGGCGCTGGAAATGTTGATCATCGGCGTCGGGCGGCAGAACTCGAAGATCACATTCGACAATCGCGGCCTGGTGATCTTCGAAGCCTACACCGATGCCAGCCGCGGGCGGCCCTATTTGCAGCGGCACAACCTGAGCGAGTTCGCCGACTACACAACGGCCAAACGCCGCCGCCTGATCCAGCGCATTCGATCCGAAGTCGCGCCCGACTCGTGGGGCAAGGCGGCGGGCCGGTGGGTTGTGCCGTCGGCGAGCGTGTACGAGATCGACGTTTTTCAAACGCGTGAGGTCCATGACCAGATCGCGAATTTTCGCCGCACGGCGTCACAAGCCGAGTTGTATACCGAAGAGCAACGTAAGCAGCAGCTAGAACATGGTTTGATCCTGCAAGCCTTTTGGAAGAAGGGGCCGCTAGGCATCGAAGAGGAGGAGAAGAAGAAAGACGAACCGATCAGTGCGGAGACCAAAGAGGCGTTTGAGAAGCTACGGGCGGCATTTCCTTTCCGATCGCTTTCGGATGAGTTGAAAGAGTTGGAACCGGCGCTGGTACTGGAACGATCGGAACCGAAGTTGACCGAAGCTGCCGCCCGACGCCTGGACGAGCGGGAAGGGAAC
>CALBTA010000421.1 GCA_937967755.1 uncultured Planctomycetaceae bacterium
CGGTTCGCCCTTCGCGGAACGGCGTGCGGCCGAACTCTCCGCCCCAGATGACCAGCGTTTCATCCAGCATGCCGCGCTGCTTGAGGTCTTTAATCAACGCGGCGACCGGACGGTCCATCGTCGCGCACTTACTCGTCAGCCCGTCGCGGATATCTTCGCGCGGGTTAGTGCCGTGAAAATCCCATCCCCAATCGAACAGCTGCACATACCGCACGCCCGCTTCGACCATCCGCCGGGCAAGCAGGCAGTTGTTGGCAAAGCTCGACTGGCCCGGATTGGCTCCGTAACTTTCCAGCGTCTCTTTCGTCTCGCGAGAAATGTCCATCACCTCGGGCGCTTCCATTTGCATGCGGAAGGCCAGTTCGTACTGCGCGATGCGGGTGTTCGTTTCAGGGTGCCCCATTTCCGCGGCTTGCAACTCGTTCAGTTCACGCAACGCGTCGAGCATCTTGCGGCGCAGCTCGCGGTCGATGCCGTCGGGGTCGGAAAGGTACAACACCGGATCGCCGCTGCTGCGGCACTGCACACCTTGGAAGGTTGACGGTAGAAAGCCTGATCCGTAACTGTTCTTCCCGCCGTTGGGCTGCACGCCGCTGGAAATCAACACGACAAAGCCCGGCAGGTTTTCGTTTTCAGTCCCCAGGCCATAGGTCACCCACGACCCGATCGACGGACGCCCGCTGCGCGGTGATCCGGTGTACAGCAGCAGTTCCGCCGGGGCGTGGTTGAACTGGTCGGTCGTCATCGAATGGATCAGGCACAAGTCGTCCGCGACCGTCTGCAAGTGGGGAATCGCATCGGAAAGTAGCACACCTGATTCGCCGCAGGGCTTGAACGTCCGCGGTGTGCCGAGCAGCTTCGGCGTGCCGGAGGTGAATGCGAAACGTTTGCCCTTGAGGAACTCTTGCGGGCAATCTTGGCCCGTCCGCTTAACCAGCTCCGGCTTGTAGTCGAACAGATCCAAGTTGGGCGGAGATCCGGTCAGGTGCAAGTAAATCACCTGCTTCGCCTTGGCCGGAAAATGGGGCGGCCGCACGGCGAGCGGATTGGCGGATGCGATTGGTGCCGCCGACGCGGGCTGGTCAAGCATCGAAGCCAACGCCATGCCGCCTAGGCCAACCTGGCAATTGCGCAGAAAGTGGCGGCGCGTGAGAGTTTGCAAGTGTTGTAGGTGGAGATTCATGGGTCTGCCTTAGTTTCCTCAGCCGCGGAGCGGCGAAATCAATTAGCCTGGGGCGTCAGCCCCAGTCACCTCTTCAAAAACATTTCATCCAAATTCAGCAGCGTGCTGCCGATCAGCGTCCAGGCGGCCAGGTCGGCAGTGTCCATCCCCTCAGGCGGAGGCCCGAGCGGTTGGGTCGCCATCTTCGTGGCGAGATCTTTGTTCGCCGCGTACTTTTCGTGGGCCGCTTTGTAGAGCGACGTGTAAATCGCCAGTTCGCGCTCGTTGGCATCACGGGCCAGGGACAACCGAAAACCGTGCCGAAGTTTCGCGGCAGTATCCCCTTCCGCCTGCGCCATTCGCCGGCCAAGGGCCTGCGCGGCTTCGACGTAGACGTCGTCGTTCATTGTCACCAACGGTTGCAGCGGAGTGTTCGTCCGCGGCCGCCGGAGCGTGCAAACTTCGCGGTTGGGCGCACCGAACTCGGCCATCGACGGGTATGGGTTCGATCGCCGCCACGTCGTGTACAGCCCGCGGCGGTAACGGTCTTCGCCGCTGCTGGTCTGCCAATCGGTCCCGCCGCCGAACGCCGCTTTCAGCCCGCGGTTCGGTTGCGGAGGGCGGACGGGCGGGCCGTACATCTTGTCACTGAGCAACCCGCTGACCGCCAACGCCTGATCGCGAATCATCTCAGCTGTCAATTGAAAGCGCGGCCCGCGGGCCAGCAGGCGGTTGTCCGGATCGTGCTCGTAGCTTTCCGGCGTCACCCGCGACGATTGCCGGTAAGCCGCCGACGTGACCATCAACGTGAGCAAATGTTTAATATCCCACCCGCTTTCGACCAGTTCGACCGCCAACCAATCCAGCAACTGCGGATGCGATGGCAACTCGCCCTGCGAGCCGAACTCCTCCGTGGTGCTGACGATGCCGGTGCCGAAAATCTCAGCCCAATACCGGTTCACGGTCACCCGAGCGGTCAGCGGGTTTTCTGAATCGACCAACCACTGGGCTAGATGCAATCGATTCGGCGTACCTTGAATTTCCGGCAGCGGGTGGAGCGCCTCGGGCGTGCCTTGGTGAACTTGCTTGCCAAGGTTCATGAAGCTGCCGCGGATCTGCACGTGCGTCTTTCGGTGGCGCTCAGGCGGCAGGTCGCGCATGATCGGCGTGGTGACCCCTTTGATGGCGGCGATCTGCTTTTGAAGTTCGGCGATGCGCTTCTGCTGGGGCAAGTCCCCGGCCGCGGCGAGGTTGCCGGACGCATATTGCTGAACTTCTTTGCGGTCGGCGTCGGCCAACGCCTCGTGCGTTTTCGGCAGTGTGAATTCCACTTTCGGATTGGGCGAATCAGCGGTGGTTCGCACCCAGACCGGTTGACGTTTGTCGTCGAGCGCGATCACGCGGAAGTTCTTCAACCGCGTGTGCAACCCGTTGTCGGTGCGGTTGAACAGCACGATGCGATCGATCACCTGCGCGTCACCCAGGTCGACTTCCCACCAGGGATCGTCGCCATTGTTCGTGTGGCTGACGCTCTTGGCCAAATAATTGCCGTCGGTGTTCCCGTCGATGGCCAGCTTCGCCGGGCCGTCAAACCCGGTGCTGATCTGCGAAGCCGTTCCCGCCGTGGCAATGTTTTTATCGCCGACAAACGCCTGCACTTCCGCCAGGTGCAGAAAGACTCCCTGGCCGGGGTTCTCAACGCGGATGTACTTCGTTTTCAGCGGCCCCTTCGCCGCTTGCGGCTTCGCATCATCCGAAGACGCTGCCAGTTTCTCCGCAACTTGCTTCTTTAACGCGTCAATCTCTCGCTGCAACCGCGCTTTCTCCTCTTGCTGGATGAGCGAAATACTGCTGATCGTCGGCGCTTCGTCGCGGCGGTCGGCGTCCTGACTGTTGTTGAAGAACGCGAACAGTTGGAAATACTCCTCCTGCGTGATCGGGTCGTACTTGTGCGTGTGGCACTGGGCGCAATCGATAGTCGTGCCCATCCAAACTGCCATCGTCGTGTTCACCCGATCGACCACCGCCACGTTGCGGAACTCCTCGTCGTTGGTTCCGCCTTCGTTGTTGGTCAGCGTGTTGCGGTGAAACGCGGTGAGGATCAGTTGCTCGTCCGTCGGGTTCTCCAACAGATCACCAGCGAGGAACTCCTTGGTCAATTGATCGAACGGTTTGTTCTCGTTCACCGCGCGGATCACCCCGTCGCGAAACATCCAAATAGTCCGCGGCGGGTCATCGGCGTAACCGGCCGAATCGGCGTAGCGCGACAGGTCAAGCCACAAGCGGGCCCAGTGCTCGCCGTAACTTTTCTTCGCCAGCAGCCGGGCAACCAGCTTTTCATACGCCTGCGGGTCTTGGTCATTGACGAATTGATCAACCTCTGCGATCGTCGGCGGCAGGCCGGTTAGATCAAGCGTGACGCGGCGGATCAGCGTCGCCCGGTCGGCCTCGGACTGCGGCTGTAGTCCTTCGCTTTCCAGGCGGGCCAAAATGAAACGGTCGATATCGTTCTTCACCCACGACTGATCTTTGACGCTCGGCAATTCCGGGCGGGTTGGCTTCACATACGACCAGTGCCTGGCGTAGGGTGCACCCTCGCGAATCCACCGAACGAGAAGGTCCTTTTCTTCCGCCGTCAGTTTCTTGCCGCTTTCGACCGGCGGCATCCGCTGGTCTTCATCATCGGAAAAGATGCGCTCGACGAGCAAACTCTCATCCGGATCGCCCGGCACAATGGCGATACCGCTATCCGACTCGTCGGTCGCCCAGTCGCGCACGTCCAATCGCAACCCGCCGTGCAGTTCCTCTTCATCAGGCCCGTGGCACTGGAAGCAATTGTTCGACAAGATCGAACGGATATCACGGTTGAAATCAACCGGCTCGGCGGCGTGCAGTTGTCCGCCGCTGGCGATCAAAAGCGTGGCCGCGACCGCTAAAGAAAATCTCATCGAAACAGCCTGAAATGCAAAGGGTGGGAAGTTGGCGGGAAAGTTCCTTTATTCTATTCGAATCTGACACGTTCGTCAGCCAGAAAACACTGCGGGGTGCGACCGCTGGAACTACAATGCCCGGCTTTCGGCGACGGACGTGCGCTGCCGCCGCTAACGCGGCCGTTCCTAAGGGACGAAGGCCCGACTGCGCATGGCCGTGGGCGACAGCAAATTGTAACGCTCAACGAAAAATGGGTGGCGATTGAGCAAGTCTGGAGACATGCTCCACGAGCGGGACTCTTAGCCAGTTGGGGATAGATTGATGCTACACCGTCGCTTCCGAGCAAGCGACTGGCGGATTTCGAAAATTTTTCCAGAATTAGGGAACATTTGTACCTGTTGGCGCATCTAACTTGTAGACAGGGTTTCATGCGTGAAGACTCGGACCTGTCGCATCGAGATGAATGGGGCGTATCAAACGCAGGAATGAGACTTTCACCACCACCCTGGAAATTGCGGGACTTTGGTGAATGTTCCGCCAGGGGCCGTTGGCCTCGAATCGAAGTAAGTGGTTAATAGTACAGTATTTCGGAGATTCACCACCGCGGTGAAAAAAGTAAGAAGATTCACCACCACATGCCCCAACGGGTAAAGATGGTGAATCCGTAGTCCACAAGCTGCCTAGCTTGTGAACTAAAACGGATTGCTTGTGAAAAAGGAAGTGAAGCGAGCTGCACGACGGACAATCGAATGCGAAGCAATTCAGCGAGCAAGCTGGCAGCTTGCCGCTACGGGTTTTTCAACACGTGTGTTGCACAATAGCGCGACTTTTGCAACAAGAAACGGGACCCTGAGGATCGACCTTTTGTTGCAAAACCTCCACAGTATTGCAGCGCGCGCGTTGAAAAACTCGGCATAGCTATGGGCAGCTTTGCTTGTTACGGAACAGTGATTTCGACGGCCTTGGAAGACCGTCGTACCGACTTTCAGTTTGCCAGGAATGGTCCGACGAAGATGAAAACAACTCCGAAGATGATGGCGGCGACGCCCAGGATGATGCGCAGATAGCCGATGAAGACGGCCGTGTTGCCTTCGTAAGTGTTGCTTCGCCCCAGCATTTGGTTGACCAGGCGGCGCTTGCCCGACTCCTCAGCCCGGCGGGTGCGCACACTGTGAACGCCCGAGGCGATCATCACAATGCCCACGACAATACAAACCGTGCAAACAACCAACCGGCTGGCGATGGAATCGGCAAAGAGGATTTGTGCAAGCATCGCTGGTGTTCCCTGCAAATCGAGCGAACGTAACGCACTTCACAATACAAAACTCGGCGGGCCGTTGCCATGCTGCAAACGTGTGTGATAATTGCCAACTGTTGGGGCAGCATTGTGTTGCTGCCCAGAGGATAGTTCACCGCACAACCAAAAACGGAGTGAATCATGAAGAACTGGTCGATCTTTGCAATGTTGTTGAGCGTGGGTCTGCTGGTCGGTTGCCCGCCGGCGGAAGACGGGGCCGACGGAGAAAACGCGACGGATTCCGCGTCGGCTGCCGACGCCGATGGAAGCGACGCAGCCGATGCGGCCGATGCCGAGGGCGCGGCGGTGGCCGAGGTTGAGGGAACAGCGGTCGCACTGGAGCCGGGCAACACGCTGATTCAGTTCGTCGGCACGCATACCGACCCCGAGAAGCCCGACCCGCGGACAGGCACATTCGAGGACTTTTCCGGTGAAGCGACGGTCGACGATGGGAAACTGATGTCGGTGAACGTCGACATTCAAACCGCCTCGCTGACGACCGAGATTGAAAAGCTGACCGGGCATTTGAAGAGCGGCGACTTCTTCAACGTGAATGAACACCCGACAGCGAAGTTCGAGTCGACGTCGATCGTGGACAACGGAGATGGCACAGTGACGATCACCGGTGACTTGACCCTGCTGGGGCAAACGCATGAGATTTCGTTCCCGGCCACGGTCGATGCCAGCGACGGGTTGCAGCTTGATGCGGCATTTTCAATCGACCGGACGCAGTTCGGCATGGACTACGGCACGGACAACGTGATGAAGGAAGTGGAAATGACCGTGAAGACACCGCGTTAGCCATGCCTGTTTCGGTCGCCGACGTCGCTTGCGGTTTCGCGCTTCCGGCCCTCGTAGCCGGCGGGCTGTTGGTTGTATTGCAGCGGTTCGTGCTGGCTGAGTTTGTTCGGAAAATCGCTGCGAGCGCGGCGCTGGCCGCCGGGTTCGTCACAGGTTATGCGTTGTTGGGTTTGGGGCAGTGGGAAGTGAAGTACTTTTGGCACTGGCTGCCTTACGTGACGATGTTGAGCGTCTGCGGCAGCGCCCTGACAGCGGGTGAGAGATGGTTGCGCGTCGCCGGGGAGGTTGGCTGTTTGGCCCTCGCGGTTCTCGCGGCGTGGTTATTGGTTCCAACCTGGCCGCACCTTGAGCCGACGCGCGCGGTGCATATCGCCGTTTGGTCCTCAGGTGTGTTCGTGTTGGCGCTGTTGTTGGATCCGTTAACTCGGCCGGCCATGGCGTCGCGCTTGCCGAGAGGGCTGCTGTCAACGGTGTTGGCGGGCACGATGTTTGCCGCGGTTGTTGTCGTGTTGCTTTCCGAGAGCTTGAGATTTACCCAATTTGCCGGAGCCGCCGCCGGGTCGATGTTGGGCATCGCGATCGTAAACACCGCTTGGCCGAAGCAGACTTCGCTACACGGAATTGCGTTCACGTTCGCCGTGTTGAGTTGCGCGTTGCTGTTGGTTGCCCAGGTGGATTCGCATAGCGCAGTGCCGCTGATCAGTTACGCCGTTGTACCACTTGCACCGCTGGGTTTGTGGCTGGCGAAGTTGTTGGGGGAAGACGCAAGCCGCCCGGCGTGGAAGAGTTGGGCGTTGCTGCTTCCGCTGCCCGTTGTGATCTGCGCTGGGGCGATTGGGTTGGCCGTTGCGTGGACGCTTGGTTGAAATCGTACAGGATGATAGCGAAACGAAATCAACTGAAGATCACAAAGTTTATGGAACAGAAGGGCGCGAAGCTCGCAAAGGATTGAGCGTGCTGCCTCACTTTACTCTTCATATTCTTCGCGAACTTTGCGCCCTTCTGTTCAAAATCACTCTGCGGTCTTTTGTCAGGTTGTTTTAAGTAACAAGAGAGCGCAACGTGCGCAAATTGATCACATCCAACTCCTCGCCGTTTTCCTCGCCTTTGGGGGTTTCGAGGTACATCGGCACTTTGCGGAAGCGGTGGTCGTTGAGGAGAAAGCGGAACGGCTCGATGCCTAAATGCCCCCGGCCGATGTGTTCGTGACGATCCACTCGCGAGCCAAGTTCGCGTTTGCTGTCGTTCAAATGAAACGCTTTGATGGTTTTCACGCCGACCGTCTTGTTGAGCGCCCGCATGGTCGCTTTGTAGTCCTTTTCCGTTCTCATCGGGTACCCGGCAGCGCAGGCATGACACGTATCGAAGCAAACGCCCAGGCGGTCTGGGTCTTTCACGGTATCGATGATGGCGGCCAGGTGTTCAAACTTCCAGCCGAGGTTGCTCCCTTGCCCGGCGGTGTTCTCCAGCAGGATGTTCGCGCACCCGCGGTTGGTTTGGCGGTGGATGGTATCGATCGCCTTGGCGATTCGCTTCAAGCCTTTGGCTTCGCTGCTGGTGGTAAACGCCCCCGGGTGCATCACAACATACGGGATGCCCAACAGCCCCGCCCGTTGCAGCTCGACCACCATCGAATCGATCGACTTCTTCCAAAGTTCCGCCGCGGGTGCCGCCAGGTTGATCAGGTAAGAACTATGCGAAAGCGGATGCGCGATGTTCAACGTATCCAACGCCGACCGAAACCGCTGCACGTCGTCCTCAGTAATTTCCTTCGCCCGCCATTGGTTGTTATTCTTAGTGAAGATTTGGACACTATCACACCCACAGCGATCGGCAATTTCCACAGCCTTGTAATAGCCGCCCGCCATGGACATGTGAGCACCGAGAATGGGCATGGCTTTATGAGACTCCTAGATAGAATTCGTATCGGAATGACTCGAGATGAGGTTGTCGCCGCGATTGGAGAGCCTGACGAAGCGGGCGGCGCTTCACGCAAGCACAGAACTCGATCGATGTTCAAGCATTATCAAATAGAGTTGTACTTTAAGCAGCCGAAGGAGGGGA